>DATDHP010000356.1:0-6115 GCA_036521515.1 Vicinamibacterales bacterium | reverse complement strand
GATCAGCCACGAACCGCCACCGAACTCGCCTTCGTAGGTCTCCCAGATTCCGGCCTGGAACGACAGCAGCGCTTCGTTGTCGGCGAGCGCGGACTGGACCGCGTCGAGGGTGGCGAAGGTCGGGCTCACGCGCTGCCCGTTGTCGGCCGCCACCTCTATCTGGCGTTGCGCCTCCTGCGCCCGAAGTTCCAGCTCTTCGAGCTCCTGCAGCGTCTTGCGCCGCTCGTTCTCCTCGAGCGTCGGGTCCATGAGCCGGCGCTGAACCGGCGCGATCGCCTCGAGGAGCGAGCGGCGCTTGACGATGGCCGGATTGGATGGGTCCAGACGGTTGCGCGAGCGGCCCAGCCGATCGAGGAGCGACCTGGCACGCAGGCGCTCGGTGACCGTGAAGGCCAGCTCGAGATCGCCCTCCCGGAGATCGCGAAGCAGGCGTCCGGCGAACCAGTAGTAGTCGAGCGTCCAGGCGGAGAACAGCTCGGCGCTGCTGTCGGCATCGTCCTGGAGGCTGCGCAGGGTCTCGATCGCGTCGATGGCGGCAAGCGAGTCACGGATCGCCTCGGGCCGTGTCTTGGTGTCCCAACTGAATTGCATGTGGCGGCTGGCGCTATACGCCTGGGTGAGCGGGTTGTTCGCGCGAGAGGTGGCGGCGAGCGCTCGCAGCTGCGCCGAACGGGCCTCGTCTGGAGCGACTTCGCGGAGAAGCGTCGCCTCGAGCCAGGAGCAGACGGCTTCGTCGTGCGGTTGACGGTTGGCGACGGCGAGCGCCACACATTCCTTCACGTGTCCGAGCGCCCCGGCACGCGCGCCGCCGTCGTGCGCCAGGAGCGCGGCGATCGTGCGGTGCGTCTTCAACACGACGAGCGTATTCTGCGACGACAGTCCCGCCTCGAGCGACCGCTCGGCGAGCGCCATGAGGCGTTGTCGCGCTCCCGCGGTGGGCAGCAGGCTCTCCCTCATCGACGAGATGTTGAGCATGTTGTAGCGGGCGCCTGCCTGCTCGCGCGCGTCACCCTCGGCGCCGGTCAGCCGATCGAGCTCGTCATAGATACCGAGCGCCTCGTCGATTCGTCCCATGCGGAACGCGACGAGCCCCAGCGCGCTCAGACAGGTCCGCCTGAGCCGGTAAGGCCCGTGCGGAAAAACCGCGCGCTGCGTCTGCTTCAGCAGCCGATACGCGACACCGAGGTCCCCTCTCGTGTCCTGCACGTGTGAAGCCTGTGCCGCCCAGACCTGCGCCTTGAGAAAAGGGTCGTCCACCGACGTCTCCAGCGCGGAGACCCGCTCCATCTCGGCGGTCGCATCCTGCAACCGCCCTCTTTGAACGAAATATCCCCGAAGGCTGCTGCGGGCGAGGATCTCGCCCCCGGCGTTCCCCTCGTGCTGAAAGCCATCCGCCGCCCGGCGATAGAGCGCTTCGCTCCGATCGGGGTCGCGTTCGCGGTACACGTGACCGTACGCAAGCGGCAGCCAATAGTTCACCGGGTGTTCCCGCATGAGCGCCTCGAAGACGCGTGCGCCTTCCTCCCACAGGCGGTGCCGCAGCGTCGCCTGGTAGAAGCAGTACGCCGCCTCGTAATCGTGCGGCTTCTCCGCGAACTGCTGCCGGCACGGGGCGAGCGGGTCTGGAGGCGAAGACACGTCGGCCTGGCGGCTTTCGATCGAAACAGCCAACGTGCCCCAGAGCGCACACGCGATCGCGAAGCGAATGCTCCAATTCATCGTCGAACCCGGGAGTCGAGCGCGACATGCCCGCGCTCGGACTCGAGGGGCGGCAACGCCGCCCCGTCGACTATCAGTTACCGTCCGCCCGGTAGTCCCGCCGGATCGAAGCTGAAGAGGTATCGCACCACCTCCCCCGTGAGGCTGTCGATGATTTCAATGCTGCCGGTCGGCGCGCGCCGTAGAGTCAGCTGCGCGATTGACTGGATCAACTCGGCGTGTGCTCTGACACGGCCCTGTGCGGAAAACGTAAACACCAGCGAAGTCGATTGCCCTGGCTGGAGGACAGCGTTCTTGCTGGCAATGACGGCGCCGCTTTCGTCAATCAACTGCATGAGGACCTGTGCCGGCGGTTGCCCCCGCTGTTCGTCGAGTGACACGGTGAAATTGACGATTTCACCGGCCTGCACGGTAAACACTCCCGTGTTCAGGAAGAATCGCAGCAGGAGCTGCGCGCCGGCCACCCCGATACCAATCCCCAGAATCAAGCACCCGACCGCAATAAGTCCGATCTTCTTGTTCAACATCGACCTTTGCTCCTTGTATGACACGATGGCCTTTCCACGGTCGCTGCGCTCTTGTCGTTTATTGCACTCGCACAATAAACGTCTCGGACGAGACGTTCTCACCTCCCGGGAGCGTGGCGTCCACCTGCCACAACACCCGGGCGCCTGGAGCGACGCTCGAGAGCACGGCGCTCTCCAGCACTACCTCCGGCTCGGTGAGGTCTGCGATTGTCGCCAGCACTCTCAAATCCTCCGTCGTCACCCTCACCTGGTAGCGCGAGTCCTGCGGGCCCGGCGTCCAGCGGAGGCGAAAGGCGTCGCGCGGAAGCGTGGTCTCGGGCTGCACGAGCGACTCGATGGCGTAGGTATCGGCGTCACGAAACGTGTCCCCCGGCGACGGCGAAAGCTGAAAGACGACGCCGATCGCGATGCCGATGAGCAGCACGGCTGCCGCTGCCATCCACGACGGCGTCCAGAACGGAACGGCTCGCGTCTCCGCCCTTGTCTCCAGCGACGCGGCCCGACGAAGCTCGTGGGCCACTCGCCACGCGTCGGCGAGCGCGGGATCGGCGGCCATCCGATCCACCAGCTCCCGGCGCTCGGCTGGGGGGAGGTCACCCGAGACGGCCCTCCAGATTCGGTCGAGCTCCTCTGCCGAGGGCTCCTCCCTCGACGTGTCGCCGAGCGCTTGAAAGGCCTCCCTGAGCCTCTCGTCTGCCGCGTCACGATCGGTCACGATCGGATCCCCTTCGAGACGAGGCAATCCCGCAAATCCGCCAGACCGCGATAGACCAGGTTTTCGGTCCGCTTGACCGGCCAGTCGAGCACGCGTGAGGCCTCCGGCACGCTGTGCCCCAGGAGATACAGCGTCACAGCCTGTCGCCGCTCGCGGCTCATCCGTGACAGGCAGTCCTGGATGCCGCGGCCGATCTCGCGCGAGGCCGTGAGTCTCTCGGGGTCCTGCCGGGTCACCGCCACTGGCCCGACGGTCTCTTCTTTCAGGTCGGTCTCGCGCCGCCGTCTGACCCGCCGAATCTCGTCCACGAGGGCGCTGTGGGCCGTCTTGTACAGGTAAGACGCTGCGAAGGGGCGATTCCCCTCACCGTCAGCCGTCTGTTTGTCAACGATCTGCAGCACGCGCATCATCGCTGACTGCACCAGGTCCTCGCGCTGACTGGAAAGCCAACCGGGGCAGAGCCGTGCGACGGCACGCGCCAGGTCCTCCCGCAACTGTGTGTAATCGATGCGATGGAGCGCGGATTGCCGGAACATCCCAATAACATCTAACGTCGGGCCCGCTTCAAACGAACGCGCGGGCGGGGTAGACCTCATGACCAGCCGAGTCGCGACGTTCGTCTCCTGAAGGAAGCGCAGTCCAGACAATCCGAACAGGAAGAACCGGCCGAGCCGCAGGAGCCGACACAACAACCGTCAGGCTGAAGACGGCTATAGAATCCCGTATGCCTCGGGACGCGTTCGCCGGCATTGCCGCGCAGCTCGCCGCCGTCGGCCGCCGCTTCTACGCGCGCGGGTGGGCGCTCGGCACGAGCGGCAACTTCAGCGCCGTTGTGTCGCGCGAGCCGTTTCGCCTGGCCATCACGGCGAGCGCGGTCCACAAAGGCGGGCTGCTCCCGGCG
Organism: Vicinamibacterales bacterium; assembly: GCA_036521515.1. Taxonomy (GTDB): domain Bacteria; phylum Acidobacteriota; class Vicinamibacteria; order Vicinamibacterales; family UBA2999; genus Gp6-AA40. Next base: position 2,253 of record DATDHP010000356.1, on the reverse strand, counting down.
CACATCCTTCGCTGTGACGAACACGGCGCGGTCGTCGGCCGCAGGCAGGGCAGGCCATCCGCGGAAGCACGCCTGCACGTCGAGATTGCCAGACGCCGGGCTGCCGGCGCCGTCCTGCACACACATTCCGTGTGGACCACGGTGCTGTCGGATTTCTACGCCGGCGAGGGCGGGTTTGGCGTCGAAGGATACGAGATGCTCAAGGGGCTCGACGGAGTCGCCTCTCACGACCACCGCGAATGGGTTCCGATCGTCGAGAACGATCAGGACATGGGACGGCTGGCGCGCCGCGTGGCAGACACGCTGAACCAGAACTCCGCCGCGCACGCCATCGTGCTGCTGCGGCACGGTCTGTACACATGGGGCACGACGCTGGCCGATGCCGAACGCCAGGTCGAGATTCTCGAATTTCTCTTCGAAGTGGTCGGCCGGACGCTGATGCTCACCGGATCCCGTCGACGCAATACAATGATGGCTGAGACCCTGGAGTAAGCACGTTTACGGAGCAGGAGCACGTCATGGCGATCGTGAGAATTCCGCAGGAGAACACCACGCTGACGGATGCCGCCTCCATCCGCGCGTACCTGGGCGGGTGCGGCATCGAATACGAACGCTGGTCGCCGGAGCCGGCCGTCGCCTCGAACGCGACCGCCGACGCGGTGATGGCGGCCTACGCCGTGAAGGTCGATGAGCTCAAGGCACGCGGCGGCTACAGGACCGCCGACGTGATCGATGTGACGTCCGACACTCCCGGGCTCGACGCGATGCTGGCCAGGTTCAACACCGAACACTGGCACGACGAGGACGAAGTCCGGCTGATCGTCGAGGGTCGCGGCCTGTTCCACATCCATCCGCCTGACGGTCCGGTGTTCGCGATAGAGGTCGAGGCCGGCGATCTCATCCGGGTTCCCAGAGGGACGCACCACTGGTTCGACCTGTGCGGTGATCGCCGCATCAGGGCTATTCGGCTGTTCCAGGACACGTCGGGCTGGACGCCGCATTACACGCAGAGCGGCGTCGATCGTGCGTTTCAACCGGTCTGCTTTGGCCCGGCGTACTTCCCGTCGCTGCCCGCCAGCGCGTGACGTTTGCGCTCCGCGGGCATGCCGTTCGCGCGATCGTCCTCGACATCGAAGGCACCACCACGCCGATCGCCTTCGTCCATGATGTCCTCTTCCCGTTCGCGCGCGCGCATCTCCGCGGGCACCTGGCGGCCCGGGCGGCCAGTCAGGCGCTGCAGGATACGCTGCGGCAGCTGCGGCGTGATCGCGCCGACGAAGTGGCTCGCGGTGAGCAACCGCCCGACTGGACCGGGTCGGAATGGGAGCGTGTCGCCGCATTCGTCGAATGGCTGATGGATCGCGACCGCAAGGCGCCCGGCCTGAAGCGGCTGCAGGGCGAGATCTGGGAGCGTGGGTTTCAGGAGAGGATGCTCAGAGGCGAGGTGTACCCGGACGTGCCGCCCGCACTGCGGCGATGGCGCGACGCCGGCCTCGGCGTGGCCATCTATTCGTCGGGCAGCGAGCAGGCGCAGCGGCTCGTTCTTGGCACGACGCCATTTGGTGATCTCACCGGCCTCGTGTGCCGGTTCTTCGACACGGCCGTCGGCCCGAAGGTGTCCTCGGACAGCTACCGTCGTATTGCGCTCGAGCTCGGGTGCACGACGGGTGAAATGCTGTTCGTGTCCGACGTGACCCGAGAGCTCGATGCCGCGCGCGGCGCGGGGTGCCAGGCGTTGCTCTGCGTACGGCCCGGCAACACCCCGCAGGCGGGCGGCGGCTACCCTGTGATTCGAACGTTCGACGAGATCCCGGTCTGATCGCTCACACGGACATTCTTCCGCTCGAGCCCATGAGCGAGGAGGAGGCACGGGCGCTCGTCGCGTCCGTGATTCCAGCGGGAGCACAGGTCGGCGAAGGCGACATCGTGGAGATCGCACGCGAGTCGGGTGGCGACCCCTTTCTCCTGCGACAGCTGGCGCGCCACGTCACACTCCATCAGGCCGGCCGCGATTACAAGACGACCTTCAAGGACATGCTGGGCGAGCGGCTTCGCGCCCTGCCCGATGGGGCGCAGCGATTTCTGCAGATGCTGGCGATCTGCGGAAGGCCCATGAAGCCCGAGCTGGTGTACGAGGCGTCCGGTCTCAGCGGAAGCGAGCGCCCGCTCGTCTCCCGGCTGCGTTCCAACCATCTCCTGCGAAGCAGCGGCTCCGCGTCGCGGATAGAGGTGTACCACGATCAGTTCCGCGAA
>DATDHP010000355.1:0-8361 GCA_036521515.1 Vicinamibacterales bacterium | reverse complement strand
AGCCCAGGAACTCGGTCCGCTTCTGTCGGCGAGCGGTTGGAAGCTGCGCGGAACGGCGTTCTGGCGCGACGGCGGACGCCTCCGGCTCTTCCTGAACAACCGGTACCGGCTCGTGTCGCTCGATGCGCCGACGGGAAAGCCGGTGCCCACGTTCGGCATCAACGGCACTGCCCTGCTGACCGAGGGGCTGCCGCGGAACTCCGACATCACGCACGCCACCCAGAGCTCGCCGCCGGTGGTCTACCGGGATCTGGTGATCGTCGGGAGCCAGGTGCCCGACCGTGTGCAGCTGCCCGATCCGGTCGGCTACGTCCAGGCATTTCATGCACGCACGGGGAAGCGCGTGTGGACGTTCTCCGTGATTCCACAGTCAGCGAAAGACCCGGGCGCCGAGACTTGGGAGAACGAATCATGGCGCCGGAACGGGCACGGCAACGTGTGGGCGCCGATGGCGCTCGACGAAGCGCGCGGACTCCTGTACCTGCCAACGTCGACTCCGGGCAGCGATTACTACGGCGGCGATCGCCCCGGCGCCAACCTCTTTGCCGAGTCGCTGGTGTGTCTCGACGCGGCGACCGGCAGGGTGAAGTGGCACTTCCAGATGGTCCATCACGGGCTCTGGGACTACGACAACCCGACCGGCCCGAACCTGGTCACCATCACCGTGGATGGGAGGCGAATCGATGCCGTCGCCCAGGTCACGAAACAGGGCTTCACGTACGTGTTCGATCGAGTGACCGGTGAGCCTGTCTGGCCGATTGTCGAGCGCCCCGTGCCGACCGACAGCGACGTGCCCGGCGAGAAGCCGCATCCGACGCAGCCGTTTCCAACGAAGCCTCCTGCGTTCGTCGACCAGGGTGTGTCGCTCGAGGATGCGAACGACCTGACGCCGGACATCAGGGCCATGGCGCAGGACCAGATGCGGAAGTTCCGCATCGGTCCGCTGTTCACGCCTCCCTCGCTCAGGGGCACGCTGCAGCAGCCCGGCCAGGGTGGCGGCGCGAACTGGGGCGGTGCGGCGTTCGATCCCGAGACCGGCTATCTCTTCGTGCGCGCAACACGCGGGGTTGGCCTGAACCGGATCGGGAAGAACGACGGGTCCGATCCGCTGGTGGCGGTTCCGTACTCCAACAGGTTCGCGCCAGGTGGCGAAGGGACCAGCGTGGACGGTCTTCCGATTACGTCGCCTCCGTACGCGGTGCTGACGGCCGTTGATCTCAACAGGGGCGAGATCGCGTGGAGGATTCCGCTCGGCGAAGGGGATCCGTCACTGCGGAATCATCCCCGGCTGAAAGGCGTGACGCTGCCGGATCGTCTGGGATCGCCGAACAACCGCGGGGGCGCCCTTGTCACGCGGGGCGGTCTGCTGTTCATTGGCGGCGGTGACGGCTACTTCTATGCCTTCGAGACCAGGACCGGCAAGGAGGTCTGGCGCACGAAAGTGCCGTATGCCAACACGGCGAATCCGATGACGTACCGCGCCCGCTCGGGACGACAGTTCATCGTCATGGCCACGGGGATGGGGACCGACAACGCGCTGGTGGCTTTTGCACTGGACGGCAACTAGGGATCGGGGATCGGCGCCATGCTTCGTTTGACACGTCGACGCGTGGGAGATATAGAGGTAGCTGGCTCCGGGCCCACCCATCCCCTATGAAACACTGGCGCGAAACGGCGGAGATCGCCGACCGTGTCGTCGAGCTGGCCTCCGCCGGACGCCGAGCGGCGATCGCAACAGTTGTTCGCATCGAAGGCTCTTCCTACCGCAGACCCGGCGCCAAGCTCCTCATCGAGGACGACGGCCGTACGCTCGGTGGCGTGAGCGGAGGGTGCCTGGAAGCCGACGTGCGCGACATCGCCCTGCGCGTCATTCGGACCGGAACGCCACAGCTGCTCCACTACGACACGGGCGCTGACGATCGGACCGTCTGGGGGCTCGGCCTGGGCTGCAACGGCTCGGTGGACATCTTCGTCCAGGCGGCGACCGAGCCGCGCACGCTGGAATCGCTGCGCGAGATCCGTCAGCGTCTCGAGAAGGCGTCTCCGTTCGCCATCTCCACCCTCGTCGACGGCCGCACGGATGTCGGCCGCTCGATCGTCCTCGATGTCGGCACGCGGGACGCCCGGTCCCGTGTTGACGTCGACAGCTCGGGGACCGTCTTCACCGAAGTGCTGAACCCGCCGCCCGAGCTGATCGTGTGCGGCGCCGGTGACGATGCGCGTCCGCTCGTCGCGTATGCGTCGGAGGCAGGGTTTGCCGTGACGGTGGTGGATCACCGGCAGGCATTTCTCGCCGCTGAGCGCTTTCCGTCGGCGAAGCGCCTTCTCCACTCGAGACCTGACGGCAACGTCGAGTCAATGGCCGCCGACCCTCGCACCCTGGTCGTCGTGAAGACTCATTCGTTCGCGCACGATCGCGACTGGCTGAAGGTGTTCCTGAAGACCAGCGCGTCGTATATCGGCCTGCTCGGGCCGCGAGCCCGAGCCGACGAGATTCTCGGCCAGCTCGGCTCGGCGTCCGACGGCCGTGTCTTCGCGCCGGTCGGCCTGAACGTCGGCGCCGACGGGCCCGAACAGATCGCCATCAGCGTCGTCGGCGAGCTGCTGGCGGTGCTCGCAGGTCGGCAGCCAGGGCACCTTCGTGAAAGGAACAGACAATCCATGCCTTCTGATCGAGCTGGATCGGTGGCCGGCGTCGTGCTGGCAGCGGGAACCTCGTCGCGCATGGGACAGAACAAGCTGTTCATGGAGATCGAAGGCGAACCGCTCGTCCGCCGTGTGGTCGGACGCGCAGCACAGGCTGGCTTCGATCCGCTGATCGTCGTGCTCGGCCACGAAGCCGAGCTCGTGCAACGGGCGCTCGAGGGGATCCGGTATCGGCCCGTTCTCAACCCCGAGTACGCGCGCGGGGTGAACAGCTCACTGCGAGCAGGCATCCACGCCGCGTCCGACACGCCCGCTCAGGCAGCCGTCGTCGTGCTCGCGGACATGCCGTTTGTCACGACGGCGATGATGGCACGACTGGTCGAGCAATACCGGCAGAGCGACGCGCCGCTCGTGATCTCCGATTACGACGGCGTGAACGCCCCGCCGATCCTGTACGACCGATCGCTCTTCGGCGAACTGGCCACGTCGGAAGGACAGGGCTGCGGCAAGCACGTGGTGAAGCGCCATCGTCACGAGGCGGCATCGACGTCGTGGCCGGTCGAAGCGCTCACGGATCTCGACGCACCCGAAGACTACGAGCGGGTAAAAGCGTCGGTCGAGGGCCGGCACTAGTCATGCGCGCCGACATTCTGCAGCTCGCGGCCGAGCTGACACGAAAAGGCGAGGCGTTCGTGATGGCTGTTGTCGTGCGGCGCGAACCGGCAAGCTCCGCGCAGGTGGGCAACACGGCCCTCATCACCGAGGCCGGCGAGTACCACGGTTGGCTGGGCGGCAGCTGCATCCAGGAAACGGTGGCGCGCGAGGCAGCGGCGGCGATCGAGGATTCCTCGCCGCGACTGATCTCGCTGTCGCCCGATCCGGGCGGTGATCGTCGGGCGGGCATCACGACGTTTCCGATGACCTGCCACAGCGGAGGCAGCGTGGACATTTACCTCGAACCCGTCATGCCCGCGCCGCGGCTGCTGCTCTTCGGCGTCTCGCCCGCGGCGCAGGCGCTGGCACGGCTCGGCAAGGTGATGGGGTATGCCGTTGACGTCGTCGATCCCGACGCCGACCGCGCAAGCTTTCCCGACGCCGACCGCGTCGTCGAGACGCTGCGTGTCGAAGAGTTCGCCGGCCGCCCGGCGTCGCAGAAGGGACGGCTCTTCGCGGTGGTCGCCACGCTCGGCCAGCACGATGAAGAGTCGACGCTGGCCGCTCTCGGCGTCGAACCGGCCTACCTCGGCGTCGTGGCCAGCCGCAAGCGGTTCGCCCAGATCCGGGAGACGCTCGCGGCGCGCGGCGCAACGCCGCAGGCGCTCGACTCGATCACCAACCCCGCGGGGATCGACATCGGCGCCCGGGCGCCGGAGGAAGTCGCCCTCAGCATCCTGGCCGAGATCGTCAGGGTGCGGCGCGCCGCGAGCGGGCAGACTGCCGTTGCCACGCCAGCCGCCGCCGCACGCGAGGCGCGCGATCCCGTGTGCGGCATGACCGTTGAGGTCGGCACGGCGCGCCATCGCGCCGAGCACGCCGGCCGCACGTACTACTTCTGCTGCGGTGGCTGCCGGGAGCGCTTCCTGGCGACCCCGGATCGTTACGCTGCCGCAGTCGTCTCCTGACACGGCCGTGAACCGCGACATCCAGGCGCTGCAGCAGGCGATGGAGAACCTCGGGTACGTGGCCGACGAGGCGATTGCCACGGCCGTGTTCCTGTCCCGGGAGATGCGCAAGCCTCTGCTGATCGAAGGCGAAGCCGGCGGCGGCAAGACCGAGCTGGCGAAGGTGCTGGCGCAGCTGCTGGAGACCGAGCTGATTCGCCTGCAGTGCTATGAAGGGCTCGACGTCAACACCGCACTCTACGAGTGGAACTATCCGCGCCAGATGCTGCGCGCCCGGCTGGCGGAGCACGACGGTCGCAACCCTTCGGAAATCGAGGCGTTGATCTTCAGCCGCGAGTATCTGCTCGAGCGTCCGCTGCTGCGCGCGATTACGCGGAGCACTGGTCCGGCGGTCCTGTTGATCGACGAGATCGATCGCGCCGACGAAGGCTTCGAAGCATTCCTGCTCGAGCTCCTGTCCGATTTCCAGGTAACCATCCCCGAGCTGGGTACGATCCGCGCCGAGCACGTCCCCTACGTGATTCTGACGTCCAACCGGAGCCGCGAGATCGGCGACGCGCTGCGCCGCCGCTGCCTGTATCTCTTCGTCGAGCACCCGCCGCTCGAGAAAGAGGTGCGGATCCTCCGGCTCAAGGCGCCAGGTGCAAGCGACCAGCTCACACGCGAGATCGCGCGTTTCATGCAGGCGCTCCGGCGCCGGCGTCTGTCGAAGGCGCCTGGCATCGCGGAAGCCATCGACTGGGCGCAGGCGCTGGTCCGGCTGCACCGCCCGCACCTCGACGCCGAGGCCGTCGCCGAGACGCTCGGGTGCTTCCTGAAAGATCGTCACGACGTCGAAGATCTCGACCGCGCGGGGATCGACTCGCTGGTGGCGGAAGCGCGACGCGCCGAGGCGTAACACCATGGCGAGCGCCGATCTCATCGTTCACCTGGCACGCTTTGCCGGCGTGCTCCGCGAACACGGCATCGCGATCGGCGTCGGCGACGAGATCGACGCGACCAACGCTCTGACACTGGTCGATCTGTTCGATCGCGCCGAGGTCCGGCGGGCGTTCCAGATCGCCTTCAAGATCCGGCCGCGCGACCGCGCGGCGTTCGACGCCCTGTTTCAGTCGTTCTGGAGCGTTGAAAAGGACGCAAGCCGCAAACTTCCGCCTAAAGGCGGAAGCCACATGCGGCTTCCGGCTTCAGCCCGTGATATGTGGCTTCCGGCTTCAGCCGGAAGGCAACCGTCTGCTGACGACGATCGTGATCGGTCATCAGCCGACGGTCGTATTCCCGGCTACAGCCGGGATATCGTCCTCCGCCGCAAGCCGTTCGAGGAATGCTCGGCCAGGGACCTTGCCGACATGGAGCGTCTGCTCGCGCGGCTCGCCCTGCGCTGGGCCGCGCGAAAAAGCCGCAGGCTGACACCCGTTCGTGGCCGCGGGCTCCCAGATCTCCGGCGCAGCTTCCGCCGCGCGGTCAGCACCGGCGGCGAGATGGTGTCGCTCGCGCAGCGCGCCCGCGCCTCCGACGAGCCGAGGGTCATCATCTTGTGCGATACGAGCGGGTCGATGGACGTTCATGTCAAATTCCTGCTGGCATTCGTCCTGGCCTTCAAGCGGATCGCCAAGGCCACCGAGGTCTTCGCGTTCAACACCTCGCTGACGCGCCTCACGCCGTGGCTGTCGCCCGGACGGATCGGCCGCACAATAGAGCGCCTCGCGGCCGATGTGCCCGGCTGGTCGGGCGGGACGCGCATCGGCGAGAGCCTGATGGAGTTCGTCGCAACGTATCAGCAGCCGTTCGTCACGTCACGGTCGGTCGTCGTGATTCTCAGCGACGGCCTGGATCGTGGCGACACGACGATGGTCGCCGGCGCCATGCGGGCGCTCCGTTCGAAGGCGCGCAAGATCGTCTGGTTGAATCCGCTGTCGGGCGATCCGCGCTACGAGCCGACGGCCCGCGCCATGCAGGCGGCGCTCCCCTTCATCGATCGTCTTGCACCGGCGCACAACCTCGAATCGCTGGAGCGGCTGGTCCCGGAGCTGGCGCAGGCATAGCGATGGAGATCTCGAAATCCTTCGTGGTCAAGGCCCCTGCCGAGGCGGCGTGGAGCTTCCTCACGGACCCGGTGCGCGTCGCGCGCTGCCTGCCCGGTGCCGCCATCACCGGCCAGGTCGACGAGCGCACGCACGCCGGCACGATCACGGTCAAGGTGGGGCCGGTCGCGGCGACTTACAAGGGCACGATGCGATTCGAGCTGCTCGACGCGGTGACGCGGACGGCGGAGATTGTGGCTGCGGGCCAGGACGTCCGTGGCAAGGGCGGCGCCGACATGCGCATGACGAGCAGGCTCATCGAACGCGCGCCGGGTGAAACCGAGGTGCTGATCACGTCGCAGGTCAACGTGATGGGCATCCTGGCGCAGTTCGGCCGCGGGATGATCCAGGACGTCAGCGATCAGATGTTCGGCACCTTTGTGACGGCTATGCGCGCGGAGCTCGAGAAGCCGGACAATCCTGGCCAGGCCGGCCGCGAGGTCGGCCTCTACGGGAAGGCCGCGTCCGAATCGCCCGGCGCCCCGGCGGCCGACGCCGGACGGGATGGCCAGTCCAGTGGCGCTCCGCCGATCGAGGTGCTGTCGTTTGGATCGGCGGTGGTGAGCCGCGCGACCGCCCGCGCCGCCCGGAAGCCCGCGCTGTGGATCGGCGTGCTCGTCGTTCTCGTCGTCCTGTATTGGTTGTGGCCCGGTTAAGCCGCGAAATTCACTTGTGTTGACAATCGTGGGGGCCGCCTTCAGGCGCCCAGGGCCGGCTGAAGCCGCCCCCTACTGTCAACACAAGATCCACGCGTATCGAGAAAGGAGTCGTGTCGATGATTCCCGCGTCGTTTGATTACCACGCACCCGCATCACTGTCAGAGGCGATTGCGCTCCTGCAGCGCCACGGCGACCAGGCCAAGGTGCTGTCGGGCGGCCAGAGCCTGCTTCCCCTCCTCAAGCTCCGCGTCGGGGCCGCCGGTCACCTGGTCGACATCGGGCGGATTCCCGGGCTCGAGTACATCAAAGAGGAGGACGGGTTCCTGAAGATCGGCGGGCGCACGCGCGAATCGGCGCTCGAGCGCTCCGACGTGATCAAGGCGAAATACCCGATTCTCCACGACACGGCGCTGGTGATCGCGGATCCACTGGTCCGCAACCGCGCGACCGTCGGCGGCAACCTCGCGCACGCCGACCCGGCCAACGATCATCCGGCCACGATGCTCGCGCTCGGCGCCGAGGTGACGGCGACCGGTGCAAGAGGCCAGCGAGCGATTTCCATCGATCAATTCTTCACCGGCATCTTCAGCACGGCGCTGGCGCCGGACGAAATCCTGACCGAGATCCGTATTCCGATTCCTCCGCCGAAGAGCGGCGGGGCGTACGTGAAGCTCGAACGCAAGGTCGGCGATTTTGCGACCGCCGCGGCGGCCGCACAGGTGACGATCGGTCCCGGCGGCGACATCGAGCGCGCCGGCATCGGGTTGACCGCCGCCGGCCCGAAGCCGATCAAGGCGACGGAGGCCGAGCGATTTCTCCTGAAGAAGAAGCCCGATCCGGCAACGATTGCCGAAGCCTCACGCCTTGCCGCCGCCGCCACCTCGCCGACAGCCGACCGCCGCGGATCGGTGCAGTACAAACGGGAGATGGCGCGCGTGTTGACAACGCGGGCGCTGGTCAAAGCCATCGAACGAGCGGGAGGACGCTGACATGGCGACGCATACGATTCGGGTCACGATCAACGGGACCCCCTACGAGAAGCTGGTCGAATCGCGCCTCCTGCTGGTGCACTTCCTGCGCGACCACCTCCGCTTGACGGGCACCCACATCGGGTGCGACACGACGCACTGCGGCGCCTGCACCGTGATCGTCGACGGCGAGCCGGTGAAGTCGTGCACCGTCCTCGCCGTGCAGGCGGACGGCAGCGATGTCCGGACCGTCGAAGGGCTGGAGCAGGACAGCAAGCTGCATCCGATCCAGGAAGGGTTCTGGCAGGAACACGGACTGCAGTGCGGCTACTGCACGCCGGGCATGATGATGACGGGCGTCGCGCTGCTCGGGCGCAACGCG
>DATDHP010000354.1:0-3465 GCA_036521515.1 Vicinamibacterales bacterium | reverse complement strand
GCGGCCCAGGCCCCGGTGATCGCGCTCAGCAACGCGAACTTCGGGCGGTATCTCGCCTCCGATGACCCGCGCATCATGCAGTTCGCGGTGAAGTATCAGTTCTGATCGGGCTGCGGGCTCCGGGCTGCGGACTCCAGGCATTGGCCGGAGCCCGGAGCCTGGAGCCACCTTGCGGGCCGGCTCGACTTCGTCATGGTAATACATGCGAAGATCGCGCATGAGCATCTTCACGCCGGCCTGCCTGCGGCTAGGCCGCGACGAATTGCGCGCCCGTGCGGCGGCGGCCGTCGCCTCGCTGGCCGATTGCCGCGCCTGCCCGCGCGATTGCCGTGTGAACCGCCTCGAGGACGGCTGGTCGGCCTGCAAGACGGGACGGCATGCCGTCGTCTCGAGCTGGTTCCCGCATTTCGGGGAGGAGGATTGCCTCAGAGGCTGGAACGGATCGGGCACGATCTTCTTCGGCCACTGCAACCTGCGCTGCGTCTTCTGCCAGAACTTCGACATCAGCCAGGACATCAAACCGCGGGCCGAACCTGGCGCCTCCGCGGCCGAGATCGCCGCGATGATGCTCTCGCTGCAGCGCCGCGGCTGCCACAACATCAACTTCGTCACGCCCGAGCACGTCGTCCCGCAGGTTGTCGAGGCGGTGGCCGAAGCGGCTGACATCGGGTTGGAACTGCCCATCGTCTACAACACCAGCGCCTACGACGCGCTCGAGAGCGTGGCGCTGATGCGCGGCATCGCCGACATCTACATGCCGGACTTCAAGTACTGGTCGAACGATCTCAGCGGCCGCTACCTGAAGGCGGCCGATTATCCGGATGCGGCGTGCGCCGCCATCAAGGCGATGCACGAACAGGTTGGGCCGCTCGTGTTCGATGCTGAGGGGCTGGCGCGCCGCGGCCTCCTGATCCGGCACCTCGTGATGCCGGGCGGACTGGACGAGACGCGTCAGATTCTGGAATGGATCGCCCGCGAGCTCGGGCCGGAGACGTACGTCAACCTGATGGACCAGTACTTCCCCGCCGGCAAAGTCAACGCGGCGACGTTTCCAGAAATCAACCGGCGGCTCTCGTCGTACGAATTCCAGGAGGCGCGCCGGATCGCAGCGGATCTCGGACTGCGGCGCCTCGACGAGCGCCGTCCGCATCCGCGGCTGCGCGCGCGGCTCGCACTCTCATCGTAGGCTACGGGCTCCGGACTCCGGGCTCCAGGCATTGGGCCGAAGCCCGAAGCCGACAAGTTTTCCTCCCCGCCCGGCGCCGGACGCCTTACACTCTCACTCGATTCTTCAACGGGAGAGAGACCATGACATCGCGAACGGTGGCTCTTGTCCTCGTGTTCGTTTTCGGCGTCTCGGCTCTTGCCGTCGCACAGACGGCCACCGGCGACAGCCTTCCCAGGGATGTCTCTCCTGACTCGCGCAACCGTCTTCCCCTGCTGAAGCCGGACGTGCAAGGCGTTGCCGCGATCAGGCTTCATGCATCGGGCGTGGATGTGCGATGGAATTCGCCGCTCGGGCGCCAGCTCACCGAGCTTGCCATTCTCACGGCGGCGCGGGAGCACGATCAGCCGTACGAGTGGTCCCTCCACGAGATGGAAGCGCTGGCCGTGGGGCTCGACCCCGCGGTGATCGATGTCGTGCGGCATCGAAGGCCGCTGGCCGGGCTCGCTGAGAAGCAGGCGATCATCGTCGAGATTGGACGAGACGTCTTCGACAAGCACACGCTCGGCCCGGCTACCTTTGCCCGGGCGTTGAAGATCCTCGGCAAACCCGATCTCGTGGACATCGTGAGCCTGATGGCGAACTATGCCGCCACGGCTACACGCCTGACCGCGTTCAATCAGCAGATGCCGCCGACGTGGAAGCAGTTACTGCCACTGCCGTTTATGCCGCCGTCCGACATCCATGCCGACTCGAGAAGCCGTCTTCCATATGTGAAAGCGCAGACGCAGGCGACACCAGGGCCGTTGTACAGCCGCGGGCTCGCACCAGAGGGCACTGGGCCGGGACACATTGGCCGGCATGGGTCCGGCATGAAGCTCCTGGAGGCGGGTGTCGGTAGACGGCTGATGGCGCTCGCCGTCCTCGTGACCGCGCGCGAACACCACCATCAATATCACTGGACGATGAGCGAGATCGCGGCTCGCAAGGACGGCCTGGATGCCGCGGCGATCGACGTCGTGCGGCACGGCCGGCCGCTCGGCGGGCTCGCCGAAAAAGATGCCGCACTCATCCAGTTCGGCCGCGAGCTGTTCGGGAATCACACGGTCAGCGCGGACACCTATGCCCGCGCGCTGAAGATCTTCGGCGAGCGGGATCTCGTCGATCTGGTGGACCTGATGGCCCGGCAGGTGGCCGACGTGACATTGCTCACGGCGTTCGACCAGCATCTGCCCGCCGGGGAGAAGCCGCTGTTGCCGGAACGATAGTTCCAGGCCGACCTGAAGGTCGGCCTCTACGAAAACCGGTTCCCCACCATGCGTTCGTAGAGGCCGACCTTCAGGTCGGCCTAGCCCCTACCGCGTCGAGACGGACGATTCGGCGACGACGGGATTCGTCAGGGCGCCGATTCCTTCGATAGTGCAGGTCGCGGTATCGCCCGGACGCATCCAGCGCGGGTCGGCGCGCTCGATGTTGGTCCCGGCCGGACTGCCGCCGGCGATCACGTCGCCTGCGTTCAGGGTCAGGATGTTCGAAGCGTAATGCACCAGCTCATGGATGTTGTGGCTCATCCGGTTGGTGTTCGAGTCCTGCATCACCTGCCCGTTCAGCGTCATCGTGTGGCGCGTGTTCATCGGATCCTTGAAGAACTCCTTGGGTACGATGAACGGACCCAACGGCCCGAACGTGTCGTGGTTCTTTCCGATCAGCCAGTCCGAACCGCCCATTTTCCGATCGCCGCGGCCGCCGCGATCCGACACGTCGTGATGGGCGGTGTAGCCGAAGACAAAGTCGGACGCATTGGCGAGCGGCACGTACTTCGCCGGCCTGGCGATGACCACCGCGAACTCGCACTCGAAATCGATATTGGTGCGGCCGCGCGGTACGACGATGCGATCGTTGTTGCCGATGAGCACCGTCGGTGACTTCTGGAACAGGTACGGGTTGTCCCGCGTGTCGCCCGCCCTGCGCTCCCAGATCCCGGGCGCAGACGTCGCGGCGGCCGCCCCGGCCGGTCCTGGTCCCGCTCCGCCGCGCCGCGCCTGTTGGGTTGCAATCCCCTGCTCGTGCTCGACATAGTTACCGCCGGCATTCAGCTGCACTGACGGGCGCACGGGAGGCAGCGTCCTGACCGTGTTGAGCGCGAAGGCATATGCCGGTGCGCTGGCAGCGATCGAGACGGTCCTGGCGATCGCCGCCAGCCGCGGCCGCCACTCGGCGTCGTAGCGGGCGATCAGTTGTTTCATGTCGGCCGGCGCCGTCAGGCGCGCCGCCGACCCATTGCCCGCCTCGAACGCGGC
>DATDHP010000353.1:0-7382 GCA_036521515.1 Vicinamibacterales bacterium | reverse complement strand
CGAGCGCCGCGACAGCGATGACTGCGACGACGAGTTTGAGCATGACGACCTCCGGCCGGGCCTGGGATGGGCCCGGTGACTCTGTAGGATAAGATTCCTGCGAAGAAAAGCCGAGCTGGGAAAGTCCAGTCCGTTCGAGATCCCTACCATGAATCCGGACTCGGCGCTGCGGACTGCAGGCGCCGGGCAGGATGACGCAATGTCCAGTGCCTGAAGGCCGGAGTCTGAGGCCTACGCCCCGAAGATGTCACCTGGTGTCGCCGGCCGCCACGGCGATGGCGTAGCGCGCAGCTTCGGCGCCGCCGTGGATGTTCTCGATGACCGAGGCGATGACGAGCTCGGGCCCGAACCGAACCGCGCGCAGGCGCGCGATGACGGCGCTGCGTACTTCGAGGCTGGCGCCCGGAAGCACCTCGGCGGCATGCCGCTCGACGAGGCCGGCAAGAAAAGCGCCTTCGTAGCGGTCGAGCTCCGCGAGCATGGTCTCGACGACCGCCTGCCTGTCTTCCCCGCAGAGCAGCAAACCGAGGGAAGAGCAGGCCCGCCGAACGTCGAACGGACGCCCTGTCTGCCGGGCCATGACATCCTCGCGTCCGGCGATCCCCGAGTACGCGAGCATGGCGCGGAAGTGAACCTGCCTCCACGCGCGTCCGTTCCACTTCCGGTATCGGTAGACCAGATATCCGCCGACGACCACTACAGCCAGGATCGCCAGCCATCGTCCGAAGCCCGTCCACACGACGGCGGCGACCGCAGCACACGCGAGGATCAGTACGGGCTCCCATCCAAAGCCCATGCGCCATTTCAGCTGGGACGCCATAACCTGTCGCGCTTGTCACGGCGGGAGCCACCGAGGACACGAAGGGCCGTCGATATCGGCATCCTCTCGCGCATCAGCGCACGGCCATCGGCGCGACCGTCGAACCGGTGCCGCCCTCGATCTTGAGCGGCTGAAGGATCAGCGCGAACTCGTACGCCCGGCTCGCGGCAAGCTGGTCGAGGCGGAGGTTCTCCAGCAGGTGAATGCCGCTGACGACCAGCATGATCTGGTGAATGGGATTCGACACCTTCGGATCGGGGTTCGGTGTCACATTGACCGGCGCGGTGTCGGCGCCAACCAGGAGCGGATCCTGGCGCGCCAGCCACTCGCCCGCGGCCGCGCCGAGTCCCGGGTTCGTTTTCATGTAGCGCGCGTTCTCCTTGCCCCACAGCCGGCCCCACCCGGTGTGGACCAGGATGGCGTCGCCGGGCTGCGGCATCAGGCTCTGCTTCTGCAGCGCCTGCTGCAGGTCCGCCACGCTGATCTCATAGCTGTCCGGGAGCATGTCGACCCCCTTCGCGGCGGCGACGTCGATCAGAACGCCGCGCGTCATCAGGCCGCCGACGTTCTCCATTCCAAGCCTGGTGAAACCGGCGCGCGTCGCCGTTTCGTCCACCTTGTGGCAGTTGTACATGGTGTTGGCGATCGTCTGGTGAGCAAACCCGTCGAACTGAGTGCCCACCTGGCCGATCTCGGCGACGATGAGCTCCTCGTTGCTGCCGCGGCGGTTCGATTCGGCGTTCATCTGGGTGCGCTTGGTATGAATCTCGTACCGTCTCGTGCTCTGGAGCGGCATCGACGGGGACAGCACGCGCCCGAGCTCGAAGACCTGCCCCGTGCGAATGAGACGTGCCGCCCGGAGCACCGTCTCGGGCTTCATGTGATTGGCGGCGCCGCGCTGATCGGTGGCGCCCCATTTCGAGGGACAGCGCTGCGAATCGGACGGCGGCTGCCACGACTGGGCGTGCGCACTGGTGGTGACCCCGATGACCAGCGCGGCGGCAATGACGACTGGATGCATGGCTCAACGCTCCTTTCACTCGGGCGCGATTTTACAGGCGTCGCGGGCAAGATTCAGAACTTATCAGCGAACTCGTCAGGACAACGGCACCGGACTCACCGCCCTGAACGAATGGGTCATCCTGCTCGGCGGCCTGGAGCAGGGCGTGGCGCTGCCGAGCCTGAACTGGATGGTGGGACTCCGCACCCGCGAAGGCGCGGAGTTCGGAATGGGTCCCAACCTGACACCGGCGGGCGTGGCATCGGCGTTCGCGGCAGGCGTCACGTTTCGCACCGGCGCCATGAACATCCCGATGAACGTCGCGATGGTCCCGTCGAAGGATGGCGTGCGCGTCAGCATGCTGACCGGCTTCAATTTTCGGCGCCGGTGAGCATCACGGACGTGGGGGTCGGCAGAAAGCGATCTCCGGGCCGGCTGAAGCCGGCCCCCACGTCACCGCGAGGCCGGTCGTCGTCCGATGCCGAGCAGGTGCGCGCTTGCACCGACGATCGAAGGCTCTGACTCGAGTGCCTGGGCCACGTCGAGCATGTTCTGGCGCAGCACCGGGTCCGCCCACTGCGCCTCGAAGTCGGGCAGCATCCACGCCGGGCCCTCGACGCCAAGGACCGCCACATCGTCGAAGCCCGTGGCCTCGAGCTCCGTTTGCAGATCCTCGGGGCGATGGAAGTAGGCCGTCGTGAAATAATCGAGACAATTCGTCTCGTTCCGGTGCTGTCCGTCGAGCAGATCGCGGTTTCGAATCTCAGTGAACGCCGGGTCGGCCGCGAGCTTGCGTGCCAGGCCATCGAGTGTGGAGGCGTATCGCGAAATCGCCGCGGCCACCACCAGGCCCGACGGGGCAAGCACGCGAAACGCCTCGCGCAGGGCGGCGTGCCGATCCGGCTGCGACGGCAGGTGATAGAGCGGTCCCATCACCAGCACTGCCGCCGCACTCCCGTCCGGGTGCGGGAGCGCGCGCGCATCGCCCTCCGTCAGCGTGGCTATCGGGCTCGTCAGCGTCAAATTCTGCGTGCGGGCGTGCTCGACCAGCCGGGCAGACGCATCGACGAGGTGCACTTCGTACCCTTGCTGCGCGAGCCACGCGGAATAGGCCCCGGCGGCACCGCCGACGTCGACAATCCGCGCAGGCGGCGGCGGGAGAACACGCGCGAGGATCGTCTTCGAACGCTCGAATTCCAGTCGAAACGCACCAACCTGGAGGCGCGACTCCTCCGGGAAGCGCTCGTAGTACGCGAGGACCTCGGAGGGCGGCTTCATCCAGGGCCGGATTGTGGCACAACTGCTGCGCTCGCACGTTTCACAGCCACGGGCCACAGCGACACAGAGCAAGTACAACGAGCTGATCCCGCGATCGTCTGCCGAGCGGAACGGCGCCGCAAGGTTGTCGAAGGCGGCAGGTTGCACTTACAACTTACTTGTCACTTCTCCATTTTTCCACTTCTCCACTTACGACACCTCGCTCCAACTAGGTCTTGTTGAACATCGCGTCGTAGCGGCGCTGCATCTCCACGGGTGTCACATCCTCGATGTGATGTCCGATATTCCACCTGTGTCCGAACGGATCGCGGATCACGCCGGATCGTTCCCCGTAGAATTCGTCGCACGGCGCCCTTTCGAGGAGCGCGCCTGCGCCCACCGCGCGCTGGATCGCGGCATCGGCGTTGTCCACGTGAACATGGAGCGAAACCGATGTCCCCTCTCCCGGCACCGGCGCCCTGATGCCGCACTCCGGGTACTCCTCCGAGAGCATCAGCGTCGCTCCATTGAAGTCGAGCTCGGCATGACCAACCCGCCCACCCGGCTCGACGAGGCGGAATTTCTCGGTGACGCCAAATACGGTCGTATAGAACGCGATCGCGTCGGACGCGTTCCTGACGTGGAGATACGCAAATAGTTCGTGAACCATGGCGACACTCTAGCGGCTGCGCCCGGCGCCGTCTTGAAGGAAATTGACCTTCACGTGGTGGGTGGCGCCGGAAAACACCTTGAGGTACGCCTCCGGCGTCACGCCAGTCAACTCCCTGAACTCCCTCACGAAATGAGGCTGGTCACTGTAGCCGGCCGCCAGTGCGATCTCGGTCCAGCGCGTGTGACGATTGGCGGCGATCCGCCTCAACACGCGCTGGAAGCGGCGCACCCGGCAGTACCGCTTCGGCGCCAGACCAACGGCGCGCTTGAAGAGCGCGACGAGCGCACGATGACTGTAGCCGCTGGCCCGGACGACGTCCCTGACCGAACTCGTCGCCCTGAAACGTTCGATGGCTTCGGCGGCCGCGGGGTGCACGCGCCGGACCCGTGCCAGCCGCTCCGCGAGTACGCCTTCCAGGATGTCGAGCTGCAGTTCCGGGCCGGGGGCCTCTTGTAGCCGCTCGCGGGTGCGCAGCGCCGCCCCACCCCAGACCTCCTCGAGCGCCAGGTGGCGCCCCGCAAGCTCGTCGGGCGGCGCGCCGAATAACGCTTCGGCCGTCCACGGATAGAGTTGCACGCCAACAGAACGGACTGGCGTCGACAGGTCCTTGACGTGAAACGTAGACCGCGGCCCGGCCACAATCGCAGCGCTGACGATGTGCCCGACTGCGTCGTCGTCATCGCGGAACAGCCGGAGCGGGTCGTCCGTAAGGCGGAAAACAAGGTGCATCTCGCCATTCGGGATCACGTGCTCGCGCGCCGCGTCCGGCGACGCCGGCTGATCGGCAAGCCAGAGCATCCTGATGAACGGCCGAAGTGCTGGTCGCGCAGAGCGCATCATGGATGTCATTGTCGCACCGTGGTAGGCTCTCCGCTGGTCCCTTCCGGGCCGCAGCCGGAAGATCCCGGAGGTGTGTGGTGGCAGATTCAGGCCGTCGCGATTTCGTCAAGGGTGCGGCGCTTGGGGCGGCGGGGCTGGTCGTCCAGGGGCATCACGCACCGGCGGATGCAGCCGCGCCCGTGAGCCCCCTCCCGACGCCGGCATACCCTCGTCCGTCACACGCCGACGCCGAAGCCGAGTTCGGCCACCCCGCGCAGGAGACGGCGGTCGTTTCCACCCAGGCGACCCCGGGATCCGACTTCATGGTGGACGTGCTGAAGAAGCTCGACTTCGAGTTCGTCGCCGTGAACCCCGGATCCGCCTTCGAAGGCCTGCACGAGTCGATCATCAACTACGGTCAGAACCAGATGCCGGAGCTGCTGACGTGCCTGCACGAGGAGGCGGCGGCGGCGATGGCGCACGGCTACGCGAAGGCTGCCGGCAAGCCGATGATGGTGATGGTCCATGGCACCGTCGGGCTGCTGCATTCCTCGATGGCGCTCTTCCAGGCGTGGGCCGACCGCGTGCCGGTCTTCCTGATTGCGGCGCACAACCGCAATCCCGCCACAATCGTCAACCGTCCGCACAGCGTGCAGGACATGGGGTCGCTCGTCCGCGACTACGTGAAGTTCCACGACGAGGCGACCACGCTGCAGCGGTTTGCCGACTCGGCGATGCGCGCCTACCGCTTCGCGATGACGCCGCCGATGGGGCCGGTGATGCTCACCGTCGATGCGCAGCTGCAGGAAGCGTCCGCCGGCGATCGCGCGCGCCTGCGCGTGCCTGCGCTCTCGCTCGCCGCACCGCCGCAGGGAGATGGCAACGCCGTGCGAGAAGCGGCGCGGCTGCTCGTCAACGCCGAAACGCCGCTCGTCGTGAGCCAGAAGGTCGGGCGCACGCCGCGGGCGTGGGACCTGATGATCGAGCTGGCCGAGCTGCTGCAGGCGCCGGTGGACGTCGGCGGTTTCGGCTCGTGGAAGGACTTCCCCTCGTGGCATCGGCTTGCCGGCAACGGCGGACCGGGATATACGCCGGACGTGATGCTCGGCCTCGAGGTGAGCGACATGGCCGAGGCGGCCCGCGCCGCGCGGGCGAACGGCCGCACGACGATCAGCGTGTCCAGCGAACTGTTGTTCCAGGGCAGCAACATCCACGATTTCGGCCGCTACGCAGACGTCGACCTTGCCATCGCCGCCGATGCGGAGGCCACGCTGCCGCTCCTCATCGAGGAGATTCGGCGCGCGATGACGCCGGAGCGAACGGCCGGGGCGGAGGCGCGCGGTGCGCGCGTCGGCGCCGCGCACAAGCGGGCGCTGGCGGCGGCGCTGGAGCAGGCGCGCTACGGCTGGGACGGGAGCCCCGTCAGCGTACCGCGCATGATCGCAGAGCTCGGCGAACAGCTGAAGAACGACGACTGGACGATTGGTTCGGGGCACCAGTTCACCGGCGATTGGCAGCGGCGAATGCTGAACTTCGACAAGCCGTATCGCTACAACGGCGACTGCGGCGGGTTCGGCATCGGGTACGACACGCCGGCGACTGTCGGCGTGGCGCTCGCCAACAAGAAGCTTGGCCGCCTGACGGTCGGCATCGTTGGCGATGGCGACCTGAACTTCGTCGGGCCCGGCGCGTTGTGGACGGCAGCGCACCACCAGGTCCCGCTCCTGCTGGTCGTCCACAATAACCGTGCGTACCACGCGGAGGTGATGTTCATCCAGCGAATGTCCGGCGCGCGCGGCCGCGGCGCCGGCCGGGCGCACATCGGCAACGCCATCAGCGATCCGGACATCGACTACGCCGCGATGGCCAAGGCGTACGGTGTGTACGCCGAGGGGCCGATCGAGAACCCGAAAGATCTCGCGGGGGCTTACCGGCGCGCGCTCGCGCGCGTGCGCGCCGGCCAGCCGGCGCTGGTGGACGTCGTCAGCCAGCCGCGGTAGGGTGTGACATGAGAGCCGTCGCCCGGAGCCTGGCAATCGTCCTGTTGGCGTGCACGGTGGCTGCCGGCTTCGAGCCGCGGGGGCTGAAGCCCCCGCGCTACGCACCGGAAATCTCTCGCGTTGGTAGAGCGGGGGCTGCAGCCCCCGCAGCCACGGCGCTCCAGAATCCCCAATCCGCTCCCGCCGGGAACGCCACGCGCGGCAAGAGCCTGTTCGACAAGACCCTCCGCTGTTACGCGTGCCACGGTTTCGACGGCCAGACCGGAAACCCGCGGCTCGTCCCGATGGCGCGCACCGAGGACGCGTTCATCACCTACCTGCGCAAGCCCGCAACCCCGGCCATGCCGGCTTTCGCCGACGTGCCGCGTCAGGATCTCGTGGACGTGTACGCCTACATCAGGTCGCTGAAGGTCGATGCCCCAGCCGCCGACAGCATTCCACTCCTGCGCGATCTCATCGACCGCGCGAACAAGACGGCACGATAACCGTCGTTCACGCTTCTCGGTTCTCCCTTCTCGGTTCGTGTTCAGGTTCGCGGTTCAGTTCTGGGTTCCCGATCTCGGTTCCTTTGTGTTCGTGGTTCGAGGTTCGTGGTTCGAGGTTCGTGGTTCGGCAGGTCCGGCTGACGCCGGACGACGACGGAGACCTGAATCGCGAACCCGGAACCAAACGTGAAAATGAACACGAACCGAGAAGCGAGAACCCGGAAGCGAGAACGACAAGGGTCTCGACTCTTCATCATCTCGCTCAATTACGCGCCCGAGCCGACGGGATTTGCGCCGCACGCGGCCGCGCTCGCCGCGCACCTGGCCG
>DATDHP010000352.1:0-26952 GCA_036521515.1 Vicinamibacterales bacterium | reverse complement strand
GGCCTGCTCGATCAGCCTGGCGGACTGGCGCTGCTGCTGAACCAGATTCCCGGCATTCGGTAGGGCTGCGCAGCGCGCGCCGGCCGGGGGCTGCTCCCAGCCATCCGGCGCGCGTCGGCCTGCGCGGGCGCCTACCAATCTTCCTTTTCGAACGGGATGTGATGGGTGTCGGCGACGTGCTTGATGTCCTCCATCGAGGAGGGATTGCCGCAGGTGAGGAGCACCGAACGGGACGGATCGAGCCGCTTCATCAAGTCGTTCCGTGAGATGTGTCGTGGCAGCACCGGCGTCACGGTCCTTGCCAGGGCAGCCTTGGCCCGCGAGGCATCTTCGCCTCTTGCCTTCGCGGCCTCGACCTCCTCCTCTTCCCTCACGGGCATGCCGAACATGTGCCGGAGCAGGTTGTTGGCCCGCCCCTGCCCCATCCGGGGATCCGCGCGATCGCGGTCCGCCGGCCGGCTCACCGAGCCGACATAGGCGAAGTCAAAGCGCTGCGACGCCTCGATGTCGAGCAACTCCTGGTGGTACGCCAGCTCTTCGTACGTCCGGTTCGTGTGGAGCAAAGTGTACTTGACCGAGTCGACGCGCCCCCGACACGCTTCATGATGGAGTTGCTTGATCATCGAGACGAACGGCGCCAGGCCCGTCCCGGTTCCCACCAGCAGTACGCTGCCAAAACCGTTGGCGGTCTTGCTGAGCGTGAAGTTTCCCGTGATCCGGTCAACGTAGGTCACCTTGTCGTCCGCAGGAGGGCCCATCTCGAAAAAGGAGCTGCTCAAGCGACCCAGCGTCCCGTCCTCCGCCTTTTCGAGGACGACGTAGAACTCCAGCCAGCCATGCTCCTCGGACTCGAACGGCGCCGAGGCGATCGAATAGGAGTGAGTCACGGGGCCGATTTTCGGCTGGCCGGATCCGTCCAGGTCCGGCACGTAGCGCACGTCACCGTCCGGCCCGACGACACGCCTGGTGAGCCGGCATCGATCGCGGCGGAGCGCGATATATTGACCGGGCAGGTATTCGGGAAATCGTGATCCGTTCTGGGGCCTCAGGCGGAAAATCTCCAACACCGACGAGAGCTTTCGCAGATCGACAGCGGTTCCGACCTTCGATTCAGCCATCTGCGTGTCAGTCTACTAGAATCGGGTGGGTGCAGCAGTCTGCTGAACCGCTGAAAGGCGCACGAAGGAGATGGTCATGGCCGTAAAACCAATTCCCGACGGTTATCACACCGTCACGCCGTACCTCGTGGCGAAGGATGCCGAGCAGTTGCTGAAGTTCCTGAACGATGCGTTTGGCGCGAAGGAGCACGACATCACCCGCGGCGAAGACGGGTCGATCTGGCACGCCGACATGATGGTGGGCGACTCGCACATCATGCTCTCGCAGGCGAACGAGCGCTTCCAGCCGACGTCGTCCGCCGTGTATCTCTACGTGCCCGACACCGATGCGACCTATCGTGCTGCGCTCGCTGCCGGTGGCACGTCCGTCATGGAGCCGGCCGATCAGTTTTACGGCGACCGCAACGCCGGCGTGAAGGACGCGCAGGGAAACTTCTGGTGGATCGGCACGCACGTCGAGGACGTGGCGCCGGACGAGATGCAGCGGCGCACGAAGGCGGCCGCCGCCGAGCGGGCGCGCGCGGCCACGACGGCGTAGTGCAATCCGGCGCGTTAACACTGATCACGTCACACCGAGGCACCGAGGCACCGAGAAAAACAATGGAATCTACCTCGGGGCCTCAGTGCCTCGGTGTGTCGTGATCCTGCCGCTTCGTCACATCAGGACCCGGATGATGTCCGACCTCGTGATGATGAAGTTCTTCTCGGTCTTGAAGTCCCGCACCAGCACCGCCGGACTTTCCGGCGTGATCATGGTCGACAGCAGCTCCACAGGCGTGGAGATATCCACGAACGGGAATGCCGGCTGCATGATGTGCTCGACCGGCTTGCGCTTGACCTCGGGATCCTTGAGGAACTCGCTGTAGAGGTGCGACTCGTTGAGAGACCCGATGACGCGGCCGTGGCGAGTGATTGAAATCTGCGAGAAGTCGTGATCGCTCATCACGCGGACGGCCTCTTCGACCGGGCGCGCCGCCTCGACGGCATAGAGCTCGCCTGACACGCGCATCGCGACCAGATCACGCGCGGTCATGCCCGAGACCTCGAGGAACCCGCGCGCCGCCATCCACTCGTCGTTGAACATCTTCGCGAGATAACGCGATCCGTGGTCGTGGAAGATGACCACGACGATGTCGTCCCTGCTGAAGTTGTGCGCGAGCTGCACGAGCCCGGCCATCGCCGCGCCCGCGGAATTGCCGGCGAAGATCCCTTCCTCGCGCGTGATCCGGCGCGTCATGATCGCGGCGTCCTTGTCGGTGACTTTCTCGAACCGGTCGATCACGCTGAAATCGACGTTCCGCGGCAGAAAGTCCTCGCCGATTCCCTCGGTGATGTAGGGATAGATCTCGTTCTTGTCGAAGACGCCCGTCTCCTTGTATTTCTTGAATACCGAGCCGTAGGTGTCGATCCCCCACGCCCTGATGGCCGGGTTGCGCTCCTTCAGGTAGCGGGCCACGCCGGTGATGGTGCCGCCGGTTCCGACGCCAGACACGAGGTGCGTCACCCTGCCATCGGTCTGAGCCCAGATCTCCGGCCCGGTCTGCTCATAGTGCGCCTGCGTGTTCGACAGGTTGTCGTACTGGTTGGCCTTCCATGAATTGGGAATCTCGCGCTCGAGCCTCGACGACACCGAATAGTAGGAGCGCGGGTCCTCGGGATCCACGTCGGTCGGGCAGACGATCACGTCGGCGCCGAAGGCCCTGAGCGCGTCCACCTTTTCCTTCGACTGCTTGTCGGTGGTCGTGAAGATGCACCGGTATCCCTTGACGACCGCCGCGATGGCCAGCCCCATGCCCGTGTTGCCCGACGTGCCCTCGATGATGGTGCCGCCAGGCTTGAGCTGTCCCGCCTGCTCGGCATCCTCGATCATCTTCAGCGCCATCCGGTCCTTGATCGAATTGCCGGGGTTGAACGTCTCCAGCTTCGCGAGAACGGTGGCCTCGGTGACGCCGTGCGTGAGGCGGTTGATGCGGACCAGCGGCGTGTTCCCGATGGTCTCGAGGATGCTGCGGGAGATCTTGCTGCCCGGCGCGTCGGCCACGTCTCGATCTTATTTGAGGACCTGTTCCGCCTGCCAGAGGTGGCGGTGCTGGTGGCGCGGAAGGATCGAGAGAGCGGAGAAGAGGTTGTAGTACACCCGCGTGTTGAACGGCGATGCGATTTTCACGCGCTGAATCGGCAGGCGGTCTGCCTCGCGCGCCAGCGCAAGCTGCTCGGCCTGCAACCGCTCGAACTCGGCCACGTGGTCGGCGCTGTTCCGGTCCGACCGCGGCACAAAGGGGGCCATGGTGGCAAATTTCCGCTTGACGGGCGGTCCCATGCTCTTCCACAGCAGCCAGCCGGTGAGGTCCCGGTGGTACCGTACCGGCGCCTTGTGCCCCGATCGCCGCGCTTCGTCCAGGCCGGTGCGCAGCAGCGGGAGAAACGCGCTCGAGGTGAGATTGAGGTGGGCGACGCACTCTGCGATTGACCAGCGGTCCGGCCCCGGACGGTC
This sequence comes from Vicinamibacterales bacterium, assembly GCA_036521515.1. GTDB lineage: Bacteria > Acidobacteriota > Vicinamibacteria > Vicinamibacterales > UBA2999 > Gp6-AA40. The sequence goes on along the minus strand of DATDHP010000352.1, from coordinate 23,340 downwards.
GATCCACTTGCAGGCAGGCACAGTGTCACGCAGCGCATGGAGCCGGACGAGCGCGGACTCGAATTCGTCGATGACGGCCTTGAGCTCGGGATGCACGGCCTGAATTCTATGCCGCGCGGATCAGCTTCACCTCGTGTATTTCGAGCTTCCACGCCATACACGTGAGTCGGGGTCAGGATCGCCTTCGCGAAGCCTGTCGACTTCCCGATGTGTGCGTCGGCGCCGGGGGCCTTCTCCGCCATCGTGGCGCTTCTCGCCCCGGCGCATGTCCCCCACCCGTTGCGGCCGCGGCACGGCGTTCGGCTTTTGCGCACGCGCGGGCGCGGTCCTCGGCCTTGCGCGCTCGAATCTCCGCGATGCGCTGGGCGTGCGGGACCTCGAGCTGGGCGTGCGGCTTCGCGCGGTAGTCGAAATCAGGCAGTGTCACCCTGGGCAACGTTTTGCCCACGGCGCGCTCGATCGCCCGAAAGTCTGCTTCCTCCTCGGGCGCAACCAGCGTGTAGGCCTCGCCCGTGGCCTCGGCGCGGCCCGTGCGGCCGACGCGGTGGATGTAGTCCTCCGGCACCGCCGGCACATCGAAATTGACCACGTGGCTGAGAGCTTCGACGTCGATGCCGCGCGCGGCGATGTCGGTGGCGACGAGCACCCGGTACTTGCCGCTCTTGAACCCCGCAAGTGCCTCGGTACGCTGCCCCTGCGAGCGGTTGCCGTGAATCCGTTCCGCGCTGATCCGCTGCTTGACGAGGTATTCCGCCAGGCGGTTGGCGCGGTGCTTCGTGCGGGTGAACACGAGCGCTTCCTCGAGGATCCCGCGTGACAGCAACTCCACGAAGAGTGGCGCTTTCAGCTCCTGCGGAACGGGATACACCGCCTGCGTGATGCCGACGGCGGGCGCCGCCTGCCGCTGCTGGTTGATCAGCACCGGGTGCTTCAACATCTCTTTCGCCAGCGCCCCGATTGGCGCCGGCATCGTGGCGCTGAAGAAGAGCGTCTGCCGCCGCGCCGGAATGTGGCGGAGCACCCGCCGGATGTCGGGCAGGAACCCCATGTCCAGCATGCGATCGGCTTCGTCGAGTACGAGGTACTCGACACCCTCGAGCTTCGCGTACGAGTGCCGGAAGTGGTCGAGCAACCGGCCGGGCGTGGCGACAATGACGTCGACGCCGCTGCGGAAGGCATGCTCCTGCGGGCCCATGCCGACGCCGCCGAAGATCGCGGCGCCGGTCAGCGGCGTGTGCACGGCAAGGGCGTTCAGGTCCTCGAGGATCTGCGCCGCCAGCTCGCGCGTCGGGGTCAGGATCAGCGCGCGGGTGGTGCGCCGCGGCTTCTCGATCAGGCGGTGGAGGATCGGCAGCAGAAACGCGGCGGTCTTCCCGCTTCCGGTCTGCGCGCACGCGAGCACATCGCGGCCCGCCATCGCGGGAGGAATGGCGTCGGCCTGGATGGGTGTCGGACGGGCGAACCCGAGCTCCCTGATGCCTTTCTGGAGATCCGAGTGGAGCTTGAGCGCGGTAAAAGGCACACGGAGATCTTATCTGGGTCGTCGGCTCGGAGGGGCAGAGCGCGCGGTCGGCGTCCCCTGCTCCCTCCGCGCCTGTTCACGTTTCCGCTTGACTTGAACTATTGAACTAGTACAATAAGGCGCATGGCTGCCGGCTGGGACTGGACGCAGGCCGTTGACCCGCGCGACGCAATGCCGCTGCACGCGCAACTCGAGCGCAGCATCCGCGTCGCGATCGCTTCACGCCGCCTCAAGAGCGGCGATCAGCTCCCGACCGTCCGGCAGCTCGCCGTCGCGCTGCGCATCAACGCCAATACGGTCGCCAAGGTCTACACCCACCTCGAACGCACAGGGGCCCTCCAGACCAGGCGGGGCGTCGGCACGTTTGTCGTCGACCCGGCCGAGCCCGGCCGCAACGAGGAAGCGCGTCAGGCTGAACTGCGGGCCGTCGCCATGCGGGCGCTGGCCGACGCCTCCGCCCGCGGTTTTTCCGCCGCCGACCTGCGCAGGGAACTGAACGCCATTTCAAAAGGAGCAACGCCGTGATCCAGCTCAACGTCGTGTCGGTCCTGGTGTTCGCGCTGTTCGCCGGTGTGGGCCTGGCGCTCGCCGCAGCCTCGGGCTCCGTGACGTGGCTGCTGATCGGGATCGTCGGCGGCGCCATTCTGTCCCTGTCGCCGCGCGTGGCGCTGCAGTGGGAGCGCGCCGTCGTCCTGCGCCTCGGCCGCTTCGTCGGCCTCCAGGGACCGGGCCTCTTCTGGATCGTCCCGCTGGTCGACGTGGTCGCGCGCAGTATCGATCAGCGGGTGATTGCCACCAGCTTCGCCGCCGAGCAGACCCTCACCTCCGACACCGTGCCGGTCAACGTCGATGCCGTCCTGTTCTGGATGGTGCAGGACCCCGAGAAGGCAGCGCTGGAAGTGCAGAACTATGCGCAGGCGATCAGCTGGGCGGCGCAGACGGCGCTCCGCGACATCATCGGGCGGACGTCGCTGGCCGACCTCCTGCGCGGACGCGACCGGATCGAACAGGAGCTGCAGCAGGTGATCGACGAGCGGTCGACGCCCTGGGGGATCACCGTGCAATCGGTCGAGATGCGCGACATCGTCATTCCCAGCGCGCTGCAGGAGGCGATGTCGCGCGAAGCGCAGGCGGCGCGCGAGAAGCGCGCGCGCATCATTCTCGGCGAGGCCGAGGTCGAAATCGCCCGCTCCTTCGAGACCGCGTCACGCGTCTACCAGGACAACCCGACCGCGCTTCATCTCCGGGCGATGAACATCCTCTACGAAGGGCTCAAGGAGAAGGGGGCGCTGATGCTCGTGCCGAGCACCGCTGTCGAATCGATGGGCATGGGCGGGCTGCTCGGCGCAGCCGCGTTGCGACAGGCTGGCCTCACCACCCGCGAGGAGGTGAAATCATGAGCGCATGGTTCGTCGGTGCGATCGTCCTCACGCTGGTAGGCGCGACCCTGCTCCTCGTCGGTGCGATGCTTGTGACGCTGGTCGGGGCGGGCTTTCTTACGCTTGCCGGCGCGACGGTCCTCCGGCGTGTTGGTGCGAGAGTGCTCACGCCAAGGAGAAGGGAACCCGCGTCGCAAGAACTGAGTGCGACCCGCATTCTCATGTCGTAGGAACTGCGTACTCCTGACCATGACCTCGCATTTGGCGGCCGGTTTCGCGCGGGCACGTCTCCTGCTCCACCCGACGATGTAGAATCGCCCTTCGACTCCACCCAACACTGGGTCGCTCTGGGCATTCTGCAGCGAGGGCGTCAATGGCGACGTGGACGAGAGACTTGCTTCCCTGGAAGCGAAGATGGACTCAGTGGGAGAACTCCGAACCCTGATCCTCGAGCTGCGGACGGACATGAACCGTCAGTTCGAACAGGTGAATGGCCGGTTCGAGCGGGTCGAAGGTCGGTTCGAGCGAGTCGAAGATCAGTTCGTTCGGGTCGAGGGCCGCTTCGATCGGGTCGAGGGCCACCTCAATCGGGTCGAGGGCCACTTCGATCGGGTCGAAGGCCACCTCGATCGGGTCGAAGGCCGCCTCGATCGGATCGAAGACCGGCTCAATCGTGTCGAGGACAAGGCCGATCGGCATTTCACCTGGATCGTCGGCATCCAGATGACGTTCTTCATCGCCCTCATTGCCGTACTGATGCGGGACGCTCTCCAGTAACCGAAACCGCGCTCACCTGCGGCGGAATCGTTCGGACCTTCGCGGCATCGCACATGGGCGGGAGCCGCACGGTCCCGGGCGGCTTGTCGCCGGCATAGCAACCCGGAATCACGTAAAACGTCTTCGGGACCCCGGGGGAAGGCGGCGGGGGCGCCGGACGCGGAGGCGCCTCGAGGGTCCTGCGAAACACAATCGTCTGGCCCCCAGGAATACGCACGTCGAACGTAGCGGTCTCGAGGCCCGGCGCGCGCAGCTCGACGCGATGCGGACCAGGCTCCAGCGCGTATCCCGGGATCATCCCGCGCACGTCGTTGACGGTGCCCACATAGAAGCCGTCGACGAGCACCTCGGCGGTCACCGGCGCAACCTGCAACTGGAGAAACCCGTTGGCCCGTTCAATGAACGGAGGCGGCACGGGAACTCCGTAGTAATTCAACCACCAGGGTGCAGCAAACGTTTCGAAGGGAACAGTCCCGCGCAACGGGAACGGAGTCTGGACACTGAATCTCAAGCGCGGGTCCTGGAACCGCGGATCGTCGGGTGGTGCAAACGTAAGGGGGCCGGCGCGAAACGAAGGCGGCGCGTTTGGAACGGGAGCGCTGAGATTGCGTTCCGGCAGCGACGCGCTTCGCAGTCCATTCTGCGCGAACCCGGCAGTCGATAGGAGGCACATCAGCGCTCCTACACAGCCAACCCGAGCGGTGATCCTTGTCATGAGCACCCCTCCACCCAGTCTACCTGGGGAACGATTCCAGCGCGATACCTCGTCACGCGGGTGCCGTCCGTCTCGAACACCAGACGCCGGCCGGGCGCGCTGTCGACGACGAGATAATGTCCATCAGTATACTTGTGCGGCTCGACGAGCACGCGTCCCGGATACAACTCCTGGATGCGGGCCTCGCTATCGCCCACCTTCGCGCCGGCCGCTGTCGCCAGGACGGGCTCGATCACGTCGAAGCGCACGACCTTCCCGCCAAACAGCATGATCAGCAGTCCTGGCGCGCCCGCTGCCTTGGCGTAAACGCATCCTTCCACGTCACCGAGCTTCTCGACGTGGCCTGCGATCTGCGCGGCTGTCATTCCCACGTGAATCGGACCGACGCCCGAGTCCGTCACCACCCACGCCGCAGAACCGCGTGTGGTGGACGCGGGCTCCACAGGCTCGGACGCTTGGCATCCAGCGAGCGCCAGCGAGCCGAACGCGAGAACCCCGAACCTGAACGCCGAACCGAAGCTGAACCTGAACACGAACCGAGAAGCGAGAAGAGAGAAGCGTGAACGACGCGCGTCTGTCAGTGCGTCATGCCGTACACGATGTAGTTCACACCGAGACGGTACGCGTTGTTCGTGGGGTCCTCTGAATAGAGGCCTTCGGCCGACCACTCCCAGTACTCGGCCAGATCGCCATTGTGATTGGCGAGCGCAATCATCCGTTCGTTCGGGTCGTTGTCCTCGAAGAGCGCCATGTAGCGCGGGATGACGCCAACCGACGGATGCGGGACGTCGAGCACTTTGAGCTCGAAGAACGTCTGGAAGATTGGATGCTCGACGTTAATCTGAATCCAGCTGAGCTCGGGCAGCGCCTGCCGCATCTGCGCCTCGAGGTTCAGCCAGTGGTTGCCCTCGAAGTCGTCGAAGATGATGAAGCCGCCCTTCAGCAGGTGCGCGCGCAGGTTCTTCGCCTCGCTCTCCTGGATGCGCCAGTAGCCGGGCTCCGAGACGTAGAGGATCGGGTTCTCGAAGATGCGCGGGTCGTCGAGGTCCAGCACGTTGGTGCCGTCCTGCCGCACCCGCATGTTGGTGATGTAGTCGAGGATCGAGCAGAGGTTGCGGTCCGCGGTCGGGTAGTCGTGCGCCCAGGCGCCTCCGCCAAACCCGCCGAACCCGAGTCCGCCTCCGCCGTAGCGGATGCGGGTGAACGCGAAGTGGCTGTCGTACTCGACCGTGACGCCCTGCATCTGCGGCCGCAGGCGAATCTGCGCCAATGCGGTGAGCGGGACGACCAACACGAGCGAGAGGACGGCGATCTTTTTCATGTGCCTGCGCGCGGGGGTTAAAACCCCCGCGCTACGAAACAGATTGTGGACACGTAGCGCGGGGGCTTCAGCCCCCGCGATCAATGCGTCATCGCATAGAGGACGACGTTGATCCCGACCGCATATCCATCCGGTGAAAAGCTGTAGAAGAACCGCGGATCCTCACCCTCGCGCTCCCACGCGTCCGAGATGTCGGTGTTGTGCGTCATCAACACCATGATGTTGCCATGCTTGTCCGCCACGCCGCGCATCGTCGGCACCGCGCTGTCACGGCCGCGCTCGGAGATGCCGCCGCCGCTCGTCCGCCAGAACTGGATCGACGGGATCTGCGGGATCTCCTTGACGTCGAACATCGTCTTCAGGACCGCGTGGTCGCCCGGGATGTCGACGATCGGATAGTCGGTCGGCGACAGCACGCGTGCAAGCTGTGACACCCAGTTGTTCCAGGCGTAGGTGCCCCAGAAATCATCGACCCAGACGAAGCCGCCCTTCAGCAGGAAGGTCCGCAACGCCAGCACTTCACCCTCGGTGAACGAGGCGGTGCCGACGTCCTCCATGTGCAGGTATGGACACTGGTACACGAGGTCGTCGGTCAACCGCACCACCACGTGATCCGCGTCGCCAGAGTTGTCGCGGGCCACACGCGTCTTCGTCAACTCGCTGAGGCGGATCGAGAAGTTCAACTCGGCATCGGGGTAATCGGTCGACCAGCCCTGGCCGCCCGCTTCGCGGCGCCCGCTCGTGTAGACACCGCGGCAGAAGTTGAATCCGCGGCCGAAGTTCTCGGCTCGCGCGAACTTCGCGGGATAGCCGCGCGGACCCCACCCCTGGAAGCGGCCACCAAACTGCGCGGCAGCCACACTGGCGACGCCGAGCAGCAGGATGACCGCCATGCGGAAGGGGCGACTCATGGAATTCAAAATGCAAAATGCGAAATGCGAAATGCGAAATGCGAAATGGGTTTGGCATTTGGCATCTTGCATTTCGCATTCAGCATTTCGCATCTCACCGGTTATTTGTCCTCGCCAGCGAACGGAAATACTGCTCGACCAGCTTGCGGAACTCCTCGGGCATCTCCTCGGTGCCGGAGAGCACGACCGTGTTGCCGTCGGCATCAACGCGACGCCGGAGACCGAACTCGAAGCGCTTCAGGCCCTCCGCCACCTGCGTCTGCAGCCGCGCCAGTTCCTGGACGTTCTGGTACACGCGCGGGTCGTCGAGCTGACGCAAGGCACGCAGGATCTCATCGAGCTCGCGGGGATCGATGCTCTCCGCGTTCAGCAGCCGCCTCAGGTCCTGCGCTTCTCCTGTCCACTCCCGGACCTCGCCACGCATCTGTCGGATGGCTTCGTCGGTGAACCGGCCGTTGCGCCACCACCCGTCCCACCCCGCGCCGAAGCCGCCGTTGTTGTACGCGCCGCCACCCCACGCACTCTGCTCGCCGAACTGCTGGCCGTCGGCGCCGCCGCGCCCATCGGGTGACCCGCCGGCCTGCGACCCGTCGCCGCCCTGCGAACCCTCAGAGCCCTGTGAGCCCTGGGAACCCTGCTGGCCCTGCTGGCCCTGCTGGCCCTGTTGGCCTTGCTGGCCCTGTTGGCCTTGCTGGCCCTGCTGACCGTTGCGAGCCTGCTGACCCTGCTGCGCCCGCTCACGCGTCCGCTCCTGCATCGACTCGAGCCCGCGCGCCAGGCGACGCGCGCGCTCGAGCGCGGTTTCCATCCGGTTCGCGTTGTCGGACTGCCCGATCGCACCAGCGGCGTCCTGCAGGCGCTTCCGCAGGTCCTCGATGCCGCTCGCGATGTCGTTCTCGGTGGTCTGGAACGCCTGCGGCGTCGCGCCGCGGTTCACCAGGTTGCGCGAGTAGCGCACCTTGTCCTGCAACCGGTTGTCCCGGATCGAGCCGGCCGCCTCGGCCATCTTGCGCGAGGCCTCGCGCTCTTCGCGGACCGAGTCGCGCGCCGCGCGATCGAGCTGCTGCTCGAGCGACCCGAGCTTTGCCTCGAGGTCTTCCTTCGCGGTGTTGATCGTGCGTGCCTGGTCACGCCGGGTCTGGCTCCCCTGGGCCTGCCCCGAATTGGCCAGTTCCTGCACGTCTTCGGCGATCTCGGCCTGCTGACGCGCAATCGCATCGGCCTGGCGGATGGCATCCTCGATGTCGCGCTGCGCGCGCGCGCTCTGCGAGCGCTGGAGGCGCCGCTCGGTCTCGCGCAGCCGCTCGAGCGCCGCCTGCGCCTGCGCCGACGCGTTGGCGTCGCCGCCGGCTGCGGCCTTCCGCATCGCATCTGCCGCCTCGCGCATCTGCCGCGCCGATTCCATCAGTTCGGGCCGCTGCTCTTCACGGGCCAGCCGCTCGAGCCGCCGCGCCGCTTCCTCGGCCTGTTCAGCGAGGGCGCGCTGCTGCGCGCTCCCGCCCGACGACTGCCCGCCGCCGCCACCGCCCGCGCCCTGCATCTCGAGCGCGCGACGCCGCTGGCGCTCGGCTTCCTGCTCCTGGCGCCTGGCGAGCTCCTTCAACTTCTCGAGCAGCTCGTCGACCTCGCGATCGCCCTGCTGCTGCGCGGCCTGGTTCGCGGTTTCGTAGCGGCTCGCCATCTTTTCGAGCTCCTGCTCGAAGATCTCCGCGAGCTCCTGCTGCTGGGCGCTCCCGCCGCCGCCGCCACCGCCGCCGCCCTGCTGCACGCTGATCTGCGTTTCGTATTCCTCCTCCGCCTTCTGGAGAATCTGCAGCGCCTTGTGCTCGGGCGGCAGCGCGCCGTCCGGGCTGACCGCGGCCAGCTTGGTTTCCGCCTCTTTCATCGCGTCGACCGCCTGCGGCAGCATCTCGGCGATCTTGGCGAACGCCGGATCGCGCTGCACGAGCTGGCTGTTGAGGCGCGTGAGCAGCCCTTCGAGCTGCTCGCGCAGCCGCGACTGCGACAGCGCCACCACCGTCGAGCTCTCGCGCAGCTTGGCCGGCGTCATCGTGCGGCGGTCGCGCTGCACGTTGAAGGTCGCCGAGATGATCTGGCGCTGCTGCTCGGAGAGCGCTTCGACCTGTCCGCCGCCGGCGCCGCCGCCTCCGCCCCCGCCCCCCTGCGACTGCGCCTGGCGGAAGTCCTTGTTGAAGGGACGGACGCGCACGAAGTACAGGTCGCTGGTGGCGCGCTTGCCGCCCTGCACGGCATCGTTGTCGGCCGCGCGCGCGAAATACGACACCGAGTCGCCCGGCTGCACATTCAGCTCTTCGAAATAGAAGGTGTGGCCGGCGCTGACCTCGGGCAACCGGTTCCGCCCGGCATACAGCTTCACGGTCTTCTCCGGGCCGCCGTTGACCGAGTAGACGAGCTCGAGATCGCGGATGCCGAAGTCGTCCTCCGCCGTCGCCTCGACGAAGACTTCTTCGATCGCGGAGGCCGTGGTGTCGCGGCCCGGCTTTGTGAACGAGACATTGGGCGCCTGGTCGGTCAGCACGTCGATCGTGAACTGCGGGGACGCCGTCACGCGCTCGCCCGTCGTCGCCTGCAGCTCGATGCGATAGAAGCCGTCCCTGTCCGCCTTGAACGCCGCCGTCATCGATCCGTCCGCTGCCGGCGCCGACAGCTCGATCGACTCCTTGTCGTTGAGCGCCACGCGCCCGCTCGGCGTCTTCACCGTCGGGATCACGCGGAGCCGCACCTCGGTGCCGCGAAGAACGGCGATGTCGCCGCCGTCCTCGATCTTCTGCGGCTCGAGGCCGGTATACGCGGGGAAGTGGTACTCCATCTCGAGGCGCTGGACGTACGGCACGTCCACGACCTTCAGCGTAAAGACCGTCGACCGCACGCCGTCCGCCTCGACGAAGTACTCCAGCGGCTCCGCGATGTCGAAGACCATGCCCTCGTACTCGCCGTTGTCGTTGCGAACGAGCGCCAGCGGCTCGAAGGCGGCTTGCGGCGAACGGCGCGCCATGAGCGAGGCGTCCTCGGACTCGAAGCCCTGCAGCCGCGCCGTGATCGTCTGGTCGGCGCCCTTGGGCACGGTCGCATTCCCTGGAAGCACCTCGATCTTGTACGGCGCCGCGGCCTCGACACTGCGTGAGACGAGCAGGATTGCCGCGAGCGCATTGCGAAGCACGGCGGGACCAAGCAGCAGGAGCGTCACGGCCACCACCGCGGAGGCGACGACCATCGCGCCCCACCGGCGCAGCGGCGCTTCTTCGACACGCCGGGACACGTTGTCGGTGCAGCACGCCTCGATGGCCTGCTCAACGAGCCGTTGTACGAGGGCGGGAGAGAGCGGCGTCTCACCGCGGCGGCTCGCTTCGACCGCGCTGATGAGCATCGCCTGCAGCGACGGCTCGTGTTCCTCGAGGTAGAGCGCGACCTGCTCGTCGGTGACCCGGTGGCGCAGCGGCTTGACGAGGAAGAAGTAGGCCGCGGCCGCCAGCGCGAGCGCGATGAGGACTCGCGACAGAATGATCGAGGCGGGGCTGAACTTCGCCCACTCCATTCCATACGCCGCCAGCAGGAACAAGGCGATGGCCACGACCGCCAGCCGGACCATGCCGCGCAGCACGAGCTTGGCGCGCCAGCGCGAGCGGACCTCGGCGATGATGTCGAGCAGGTTGGCAGGTGGCATTGACCGTCTGCGCAGGTAATCGAGCATGTCGGGTCTCCGGTCTACGGTCTTCGGTCCACGGTCTGAGGTCTGCAGCGTCTCCGGGCTTCGCACGAGCCGGCTGAAGCCGGCCCCCACGACAATCGTACGCAGGGGGCCGGCTTCAGCCGGCCCGTTTGGAGACCGAAAACGCAGACCTAGAAAGAATACGCCCGGTAGACGGCCTCCGATCAGCTTTTTGAGAGGCGGTTCGAGAGCAGTGTATCGGCCGCGAGCAGAAGAATTCCTGCCACCAGCAGGTACCACCACAGCCGCTGCGAGCCCTCCTGCGCCTCCGGGGTCATGGGCAGGCCGCCGCCTCCCTGCGCCCCCGTGGGGGCGCCGAGCGTGGCCGCCACGATCTCCTTGGGATCCATGGAGGTCAGGTCCGACTCGGCCGGGTCCACATTGCTGGCCACGACAGCGAGCTCCGTATCGCTCGATTCGCCCCGAACGGCGTAGAACCCGCTTTCGCTCAGCGACAGCACCTCGGACCCCTCCTCGTCGAGCGGCACCCGGCGGCCGGACGGGGTCACTGCGACGCGGCCGGCCGGTGTGGCCCCGCGTACCACGCCGGCCGTCGGGTCGAGCACCTGCCCGACCGTGAGCCACGGCGCCGGCTGCGCGTAGGCGGCGAGGTGACGCACGGCCTGATGCACGAACGGCAGGTAAATCGGCTTCAGGGGGAGATCGCTCCAGGACAAGTCGAGCGTGGAAGTCCAGAGCAGCACGCGTCCGTTGCCGACGCGGCGTTCGAGCAGCGCGGGCGCACCCGCGTCGAACCGCGCGAGCACCTGCGCGCCCTCGACCGGCTTCACGGCGCGGTAGCCATAGAACCGTGTGGGGGCGAAATCGCCGCTCCGCGGCGCGCGAAACGGCTCGAACACCGGGTGGCCGAACTCGAGCGCGCCGATGCGTGCCGAGTCGCCGCGCGTACGATCGACCGGCTGGAGCAGCGCCGCCGGGAGCACATCGGCGTCCTGCGGCCACGTCGCGCGCGGCCCGAGCGCCACGAGCAGCCCGCCGCCGTTCTCGACGAACCGGGCGAGGCGGCGGCCGAACGCCGCCGGCACCGTCACGTCGTTCATCACGACCACCGACGCGCGGCGAAGGTCGTCCTCGGTGACGGCGTCCGGCTGCCGCGCCGCGGTCTCGAAGCGCGGCGCATCGCCGATGGCGAGCGCACGATTGAGGAACAGGCCGGCGCTCGCGCTGCCGCGGTCGACCAGGATGATGCGCACCGGCTCCGCCGGCGACACGATGAAGTGGAACGCGTTGTCGGCGGCCAGCCCGTCGGATCCAATGCGCACCGTCCCGCGCATGTTGCGCGCGGTCACGGTGAAGGGATCGAAGGTGACCGACGCCGTGCCGTCGCCGTCGACGTCGAGCGTTTTCGACTGGATGCCGCGGCCGCCCACCTCCAGCGTGAGCGTGCCGCCGTTGGCCGAACGCGTCGATCGGTTGACGACCGCCGCGGTCACGGCCACGCGCTCCTGGTTCGAGAACATCGACCGCGCGAGTGACACGGCCGTCACCGAGACGTTCGGCTGGTCGAGGGGACCGGTAATCGGCACCGGCGTCAGCACGGTCCCGGGCGGCAGCCGCGAGCCCTCCTCGCCGCGCCATCCGTTGCGCTGGAAGTCGCTGATCAGCACGACCTCGCGACGCGGGAGCCCCGACTCCGCGAGCAGGCTCCCCGCCACCTTCAGCGCCGGCGCGTAGCGGGTGGCGCCGGCGCCCGTCCTGGCGGCGCCGATCGCGGATGTCAACGGCGCTTTGTCCACCGAGTTCCGCAGCACGATCTCGGCGCCGGTCGAGAACAACACCAGTGATCCACGATCGTTGGGACCGAGGCCGTTCACCGCGGCGTTCGCGGCCGCGCGCGCGCGTTCCCAGCGATCGCTGTACCCGATGCTGTAGCTCTGGTCGAGCAGGATCACGACCTCGCGGGCGCCCTGCGTTCCCGCCAGCGGATCGGCGCCCTCGAAGAACGGACGCGCGAACGCCGCGATGATGAGCGCCAGCGCCGTCATCCGGACGATCAGCAGCAGCCAGTTGTGAATCCGCCGCCGCTGGATCGACTTGTACGGAATCTGCCGCAGGAACATCAGCGACGGGAACTGCTGGATCTGCTTCTTCTCCCGCTGGATCAGATGGATCAGAACCGGGATGGCGAGACCCGCCAGAGCCGCGAAGAAGAGAGGGGCCAGGAAGTTCATCGCTGACGATTCCGTTTTTCGCGGCTGCTGAGATACCGGAAGAGCGCGTGATCGAGCGGCTTCGACGTGTCGAGCAGCGTGTAGTCGACACGCACCTCGGAGAACCTCTGCCGCAGCGCCTCGCTGTGCGCGTTCACCAGCGCAATATACTCCTTGCGCAGCGCGTCGGGCACCACCGGCAGTTGATCGCCTGTCTCCAGATCTTCGAATGCCTGGGCGTCGGAGAAGCCGAACTCGAGCTCCGCCGGGTCGAGCACGTGAAACACGACGATGTCGTTGCCGCGGAAGCGCAGCGGCGTCACGGCGTCGACCACCGTTTCAGGGTCCTCGTAGAAATCGGAGACGATGACGAGCACGCCGCGCCGGCCGAAGTGCTCGGCCATCTTGTGCAGCGGTTCCTTCAGGCTCCCCGGACGGCCGGCCTTCACGCGGTCGAGCGTGTGCAGGACCACCTCCATGTGCTTGGCGGAGGGCGGCACGAAATCGACGACGTCGTTGTCGAACGTCACGACACCCACGCGGTCGCGCTGGTGGTGCACGAGGTTGGTGAGGCACGCCGTCAGGATGCGGGCGTAGTCGAGCTTGGTGATGCCGCGGCTTCCGTAGTTCATCGACTTCGACACGTCGAGCAGCACCGCGAAGTTCGAGTTCGTCTCCGCCTCGTATTCCTTGATGTAGTAGCGGTCCGTGCGCGCCCACAGGCGCCAGTCCATGCGGCGGATGTCGTCGCCCGGGACATAGCCGCGGTGCTCGGCGAAGTCGACCGAGGCGCCGAAGTACGGCGCCTTGTGCAGGCCGTTGATGAAGCCGTCGCACACCGCGCGCGAGACGAGCTCCAGGTTGCCGATGCGTGCCAGCACGACCGGATCCATGAAGCGTGCGCCCGGAATGGAGGTCGGGCTGTGTCCTGCGGCGAGGCTCATGTCACATTCCCGAACGCGGCAGCGGCACCGCCTCGAGCAGCCGGTCGACGAGGATGTCCGTCGTGATGCCTTCCGACTGCGCGTGAAAGTTCGTGATGATGCGGTGGCGCAGCACCGGGTGCGTGAGCGCCCTGACGTCCTCGAAGCTCACATGGTACCGCCCGCTCGTCAGCGCGCGCGCCTTGCCGCCGAGGATCAGGTACTGCGCCGCGCGGACGCTGGCGCCGAACGCGACCCATTTCTTCACGTTCTCTGGCGACGTCGTTTCGCCAACCGCCGCCTTCGGACGGCTCGCCCGCACGATGTCGAGCGCATGCCGCATGACGGGTTCCGACACCGGCACCTTGCGCACCAGCCGCTGGAACGCAACCAGGTCGTCGCCGCTCACCGGCCGTTCGAGCTGCGGATCCTGGAGCGCCGTGGTCGTCTTCACCACGTCGTACTCTTCGTTGTACGGCGGGTGGTCGATGATGATGTGGAACATGAAGCGATCGAGCTGCGCCTCGGGAAGCGGATACGTGCCCTCCAGCTCGATCGGATTCTGCGTGGCGAACACGTAGAAGGGCTCGTCGAGGTTGTAGGTGCGCCCCTGAATCGTGACACGGTGCTCCTGCATCGCCTCGAGCAGCGCCGACTGGGTCTTCGGCGGCGTGCGGTTGATCTCGTCGGCGAGCACGATGTTCGCGAAGATGGGGCCGGGCGAGAAGACCATCTGGCGGCGCCCGGTCGTGGTGTCTTCCTGCACCAGGTCGGTACCGGTGATGTCGGACGGCATCAGGTCCGGCGTGAACTGGATGCGCGAGAACTTCAGGTGGAGGACGCGCGCCATCGTGTGAATGAGCAGCGTCTTGGCCAGTCCGGGCGCGCCGACGATCAGGCTGTTGCCGCCCACGAACAGCGTCATCAGCACCTGCTCGATGACGTCCTGCTGGCCCACGATGACCTTGCGGAGCTCGGACATGATCTGCTCGCGCCCGACCTTCATCTTGTCGGCGAGCGCGATGTCGTCGGGCGACGCCAGGTCGACACCGTCTGTCAGCGGGGGGTTCATGGTGCTCCTGTCGGTCATCATCGGGCTCCGGTCTCCGGGCTTCGTGCTCGGGGGTTCGGTCTACGGTACAGGTCTACGGTCTGCGGTCCGCGCCGCGGCTCACGGTGGCGACGCGCCTTCGATCGTCCGGATCTCGCGCGTCTTCAGCGCCAAATCGGTGACGAGCTTCTCCAGTTCCGCCGTGTACTTGGCCGGCGGCATCCCGTCCTTCAACAGCCGCAGCGACTCGACCCTCCGCTCGAGATCGCGTCGCTCGAGATACAGCGCGCGCAGCTTCGGGTCGTCCGGCAGCGGCGCCGCGTCGGCCACCGATCCGAGCGCCAGCGTCGCGGCGACCTTGCCGTCCGCGCCTGTCGGCGTGGGGTCCTGGCTGCCGTCGCGGTCGCCGTTGTCGTCGAGCAACGCGTGCTCGATGAGGAGCAACCCTTCCTGCTCGTAGGCACGCGCGACACCGGCTTTCGCGAAGCGGAACGCCTCGAGCATGGTCACCCGCTGGTTCTTGTCCTGGTCCGCGTCGGGCGACGTGAACGCGTCGACGAAAAAACCGCCGAACAGCGTCGCGAACTGCTCCGCCCCGCTCCGTGTGGCGGTGATGATCGTCCGCCCCGGCGCGGACAGCGTCTCGACGAACGGGCCGCTCGAGCTCGACGTGTTCACGAACACGACCTGTCGGGTCGGCAGCCGCTTCAGCAGGGCATTGAAGTCGTCCGCGTTCATGTCGGGGCCCGGCAGGTTGAACCGCGCGCTCCGGCCGTCGAAGCTGCCGTGCCCGATCAGGACGACGTAGACCGCGTCCTCGGGCGACGCGGCCTTCGCAAAGCCGTCGATTGCCTTCTGGATCTCCTCGCGCGTGGAGCGGCCGGTGGCGAGCTTGTCGTCCTCGTCTTTCTGATCGACGAGGTAGACGAGCCGATCGGACGTGAGGCCGACCTTGGCAGACGACTCCGCCAGCGAGGCGCCCCACCTGTGAAACAGCTTGCCGTGCTCCGGGTCGCCGGCCAACCCCACGACGATCAGAAGAAATGCCTTGAGCATCTATGGAACAACCTGTCGGATGCAGTAATGCGAAATGCCAAATGCGAAATGCAAACGCTGCGTCGTGTCGCGGCTGCGGAAGGTGTGCGGCCTTCGCTCCGATGGAGCTTATCGACCTTCAGTCTGCATTTTGCATTTTGAATTTCGCATTTTGAATTACACGCTCGTCTAAGAAAGCCCCACCGCGCGACGGTACCCCCACTCGGCACAGGCCAGGCCCATCAACGCGAGGAGGATGATTGGCATGTTCCAGAGCTCGCGCTCTTCGACGGAGGTGACGCCCCGGCCGGCGTACCGAACGTCTTCGGCCATGCCCGCGACGGTGTCCGGCGTGTAGAAGCGGCCGCCGGTTTCCTCCGCGATGCGCCGCAGCGGCGGCTCGTGCATCGTCGCGTCGAAGTACTCGGCGTCGCTCGGGCCCGCCCTGAGGTAGGTGAGGCCCGAGCCGATCTGCTTCCCTGCACGCGCCGCGTCTACGGTGACCTCGTACGATCCCGCTTCAGTACTGACGAACGTCCCCCGGTACTGGCCGTCGCGTTCGCCGGTCCACGACAGCGGCACGTTGAGCGTGCCGCCGCCCGGGCGCATCACGTGCGCGATCACGCTCGCGTCGTTCACCTCCACGAACGTCGGGTCGACCACGGCCGCCTCGATGGTGACCGCTTCGCCGGGCTCGACACGATCCACCGTCGTGCGCGACTCGACGACGCCCGGGACGCCATCCACCACCCAGCGCATCAGCTGGCGCCAGTAGTTCTCGTGTGTCTGGTCTTCGAGGGTGATCGTCGAGTGCATCTGCCACTGCCATGTGTCCTGGAGCGTCATGGCGATCGCCCTGCCGCGGCCGAACTGGTGCCACGCCAGCACCGGCTGCGTGCGGCCACGATCGTCGGTGCCGTTGAGGAGCACCGTCGCGCCCGGCTTCGGCTGCAGCGGCGCATTCACTGCGGTGACCTGCGGCAGCTCGCGCCAGCGGCCGGCGGAGGCGGCCTCGGTGCCGGCAATCTGCGTGGCGGCGTGCGCCTGGCCCGCCCGCGTGGGCGCCACCTGCAGGCGAACGATGCCCGCCGGCTCCGACGCCCTCGTCTTGGGATCGATCAGGAGCGGCAGCGCATCGGCAACGGGCGTCCCGCCGTAGCCGCCCTCGGCGAACGAGCGCGCGCCGCCGAGCATGAGCAGCGTGCCGCCGCGCCGGTCCACGAAGTCGGCAATCATCTGCAGCTGGTCGCCGGTGAACGCGGCAGCCTCGACGCTCCCCATGATCAGGGCGCGGTAGGAGAACAGCTCCTCGCGTGTCTTCGGGAATCCGCCGACGAGCTCCTCCGGCTCGCCGCCGATTCGCAGGAACTTGTTGTCCGCGGTCCGCTGCAGCGCCACTATCTCGAGGTTCAGGTCCTCGGTGACGGCGCGGCGAATGAACTTCATCTCGAAGCGCGGCTCGCCCTCGAAGTAGAGGATCCTCTCCTTGCGATCGCGGACCTCGATGAGCGATTCGCGCACGTTGTTCTGCGGGACGACCTCGTCGGGCTGCTGCGCGACGCGGAACTTGAACAGCCGCGGGCCGGCATCGGTCGCGGTGGCGCGCACGCGCGCCGTCGCCGGGCTGCCGTCGACCGGCAGCTGCACCTGCTGCGAGCCGACGATGCGCCCTTCGTCCTCCACGTCCACCGTCACCGTCCGGCCCGCGTAGCCGGTGTGCGTGATGACGATGTTGACCATCAGGGAGGCGTCCTTCAGCACGGACTTCGGCGTGCTGACGCGATCGATCTGGATGTCGCGCGTGAGCTGCGGGCTGCCCACGCCCACGGTGAAGACGGGCAGCTTTTCGGCCTTCAAGCCGAGCAGGGCATCACCGAGCGAGACGTCGCTCGTGTCAGCGCCGTCGGACACGAGGATCAGGCCGGACACCGGCAGCCCGGCCAGCTCTTCGCGCGCGCCCTCCAGCGCCGGCGCGAGCCGCGTCTGCGAGCCGTTGAACGTCAGGCCATCTTCTGATTCGACGCGACTGGCGCTCGTCGAGAACCGGAACGTGCGGACGAGAAAGCGCTCCGACAGCGCCTTGATGATCGGACTCTCAGCCGTGCCGAACTGCCGCCGGATGAAGTCGCCGCGCGGCTGCGCCTGCCAGTCGGGAATCTGCATGCTGCGGGAATCGTCGAGCAGTACGGCGACGACGTTCTGTTGGGGCACCGCCGCACGCACGACAAGCGTCGGCCTGAAGAGGCAGAAGACAATGAGCGCCAGGATCGACATCCGCAGCATCGTCAGGACGAGCCGGTCGCGGAAGCGTCCCTTGTGCCTGACCCCGCGGTAGGTGACCACCGCGGCGACCATGACGACGCCCGCCAGCGCCGCCGCGGTCAGCGCCGCGCCGGTGATGTCGAAGCGGAACTCGCCCTGCTGGAACACAACGGGGCGATACCTGAAGAGTGCCTCGAACAGCGTTTCAAACACGGGCTTCTCCCCGGAAGGGGCCGATCATACATGAGGAAGGCCCCGCAGGAAGCTGGCGGCACGCAGCCGGCAGCTGGCAGCCGACCCCCCTGGACTGCCCTGCCGCCTAAGCCTAGCACTCCCCGCTGCCCCTGACGTGCCCGATTGACGGCGGCCGGCTGCCGGCTGCCGGTTATCTAATGCGTCATTGCATACAGCAGCACATTTATGCCCAACGCATACCCGTCCGGCGAAAACCGGTAGAAGAAGGCCGGATCCTCGCCTTCGCGCTCCCAGGCGTCCGCCACGTCAGTGTTATAGGTCATCACGACCATGATGCGGCCATCGCGCTTGTCCCGGATCGCCCGGAGATGGGCTTCCGGGCTGTCCTCGCCGCGTTCTCGCGTGGTCGAGCCCCGCACGCCACGCCAGAATTGTATGTTCGTGATTTGTGGAATTTTGGTGACGGTGAACTGCGTGCTGAAGATCGGGTCGCTGAGCGGCACCTCTTCAATCGGGAACTCGGACGGCGGCAGCGCCTTCGCCAGCTCGCGCGTCCACTGGATCCAGGCCGCCGTGCCCCAGAAGTCATCCACCCAGAGGAAACCGCCCTTCTCGAGGTAGAGGCGGAGCCGGTTCGCCTCCTCCTGGGTCATGCCAATCGTCCCGACATCCGAGGCCATGGTGTACGGGCAGTTGAACAACGCATCGTCGGTGAGCCGGACGACCCACTGCAGCGGACGCCTCCCCGTGTTGAAGCTCACCGGCGTCTTGGTCAGCTCCGATAGCCGCGTCATCAGGTTGATCTCGCCGTACGGATAGTCGGTGCGCCAGCCACCGCCATTCGGCTCGCTGCGGACGCTCGTGTACATGATGCGGCACACGGTGAAGTTGCGATCCGGGAGGTCGGCAGGCGCCCAGCGAACCGGATCGTCGCCGAATCCAAAGAAGCCCCGCTGAGCGGACGCATAGCCCGCCGTGACCACGACCACGGTCAGCAGGAGCGGCACGGTCCGCGTGCGAATCATCGTTTCGCCAACTCTACTTCGTTTTCCGTCCCACCGTGGTAATGGCGACGAGCGCCGCGGAGGGAACCCAGATCCAGTTTCAGAAAAGCAACAGTAGCATTGCCGCGCCGAACGTTGCGCCCATCGCCCACCGCGCCAGGTGAGGGGCCGTGTGCTTGAGACGGTTCCAGCCCCATGCCAGCAGCACCATTGCGCCGATGATCAGCAGGACGAACGGAAGCGTCTGCAGCGGGCTGAGCGTCTCCCCGAAGCGCTGGACCAGCCCGCGGTTCCACACCGAGCCGTAGACAAGGCACAGGTGGATGAAGTAGATGAGGAGCGATTCCTGCGCGACCGCGCCGAACACGTGTGGCAGCCGTGTGATGCGCTGGCTGAGATGGGCGATGACGCCAAGGATGACGAGCGACACGCCGGTGCGCAGCATGAACTCGCCGGGAATCCCCTGCCCTTCACCAGGGCCGTAGACGTCGACCCCGGCGGCCCGCCCATAGAGGGCGGCGACGGTGAGACCAATCCCGACGCCGAGCAGCACGCGGTTGGCGAATGCCGCCAGGTGCGACGCGCCCCACCGCGCGTAGAGCTGTCCGGCGGCGGCGCCGATCAGCACTGCGCCGGCGAAGGGAAAGAACGGAAACTGCGAGCCGTTGGCCGGCGACAGGTACGAGGCGAGCGGCAGCGGCAGCACATCCGTCCAGTGGTAGCGCCACACGGTCGGCGTGAGCGCGATCGTCAGCACGGCCAGCACGAACGACACGGCCATGAAGACGCGGCGGCTCCGGCTCACCATCACGAGCGCCTGAATCAGGACGAACATGGCGCCTATGAGCTGGAGCACGTCGACCGCGAAAAACGATCGCCACCGATCCGCGGCGAGGCCGGCGAGCGCCGCGACGTTGCCAACGGGAAAATGCAGCGCGTAGCCGAGCACGATGAACAACGCGAACCGGCGGAGCCGCCTGACGACCGCCGGCGACACGCGCATGTGCGTCGCCCAGTGCCGCGTCGTGGCGATGCTGAACGCAAAACCCGAGAGCAGGAGGAACAACGTCGACGTCAGCCCCCGCTGAAAGAGCCACGCGTCAAACCAGGGGCCGGAGCGATAGACGGGCGCGAGCAGGGCGCTGATCGTATGGCCATAGACCATGAACACGACCGCGAGCGCGCGGGCCAGGTCGATGAAGATGACGCGGTGCGCCTGAACGCCCGGGACCGCGTCCGATCCGGCCGCCGCGCGCGCCGCCGCCGCGGCGCCGAACTTCACGACCGCCTCGGCGTCGGGCGTACCAGCTCGTGGATCATCGTGCGTTGCGGAACGGACGAAGCAAGGTCGACAGCGGGAACGCGATCCCGCTTCTCATGAATTGAGAATACACTGCCGGGTCCAGGGACCCCGCCTCCGCGGCCCGCGGATGTGAAAGGCGTTAACCCAGGAGCCCGAAGGTGAGGCCGAACAGCGTGAACCGGATGGCGTGGTACCCACCGTTGATCAGAATCAACGTGGTGCTCCGGCCCTCGAAGAGATAATTGGTGGCGAGCGACGTGGCGACCCAGAAGACGCCGGCCGCCGCGCCTGCGGCGACCGCAAAGGCCCGGCCGGGGCTCGGACCGAGGAAGAGCCCGAAGACGTAGCACGCCACGAGCGCCAGTACGAACGTGATCCCATACGTTTTGGCCGGGTTGACGCCGCGCCGGATCGTCTCCGGCGTCAGGCCAACCTCCGCCATCCACGTCTTACCAAAGAGGGGCCCGTACCAGAGCGCCCCGAGCATGAACCCCAGCAGGGTCCCGACCACCGTGGCAAGCAGCGAAACGTCCGGCATCCTGTCGCTCCGTTACTCGTCCCGAGTGAGTCCGCGCCTGAAGTCAGGGCCGGGCTCGCACGATAATAGTAAAGTGAAAAGCATGAGACATACGCAACGGCTCGCGTTCGCGTTCGCGGCGGCCCTGACAGCGGCGTGCTCGGGCTCACAGCCTGCCGGCGAGAGCGCCGCCATCCCCGCCCCCGCAACACACGGTGCCTCCGCATCGACAAGCGGCGGCGAACGGAAATTCCTCCTCGAGCGCGTGGACGACGCGGCGGTGGTGCAGTTGTACGCGGACGGCTTCGCGTCGCTGCCGCTGCGCGAGAAGACGCTCGTCTGGCATCTTTCCCAGGCGGCGATTGCCGGGCGGGACATCTACATCGACCAGAAGCATCGCGACGCGCTGGTCATGCGCGACATTCTCGAGGGGATCGTGAGCCATCCGCAGGGCATCGAGCCGGCCGTGTTCGGCGAGATCCAGCGGTACACGAAGCTCTTCTGGATCAATAACGGTCCATACAACAACCTCACCGCCCGCAAGTTCGTCCTGAACACCACGCCGCAGGCGTTTGCCGCGGCCGCCGCGGCCGCCGCGAAGGCGGGCGCGACGTTCCCGACCGCTCCGGGCGAATCGCTCGACGCGCTCCTCGCGCGGCTGCAGCCGATGTTCTTCGATCCGAAGGTGGACCCCATTGTCACGAACAAGACGCCTGGCCCCGGCAGGGACATCCTGCAGGCCAGCGCGAACAACCTCTACGCCGGCGGCGTCACGATGGCTGATCTCAAGGAGTTCACCGAGAAGAACGGCTTGAACTCGCGCCTCGTGAAGAAGGACGGCCGGCTCACCGAAGAGGTCTACAAGGTGAACGGCCGCTACTCGACCGAGATCACCAACGTGATCCGCCATCTCGAGGCGGCCATCCCGTTCGCGACCGAGCCGATGGCCAATGCACTGCGGGCGCTGATTCAGTGGTATCGGACCGGTGAGGACGCCGACCGTGCGAAGTACGACATCGCGTGGGTGCAGGACAAGAACTCGCCCGTGGACACGATCAACGGGTTTATCGAGGTCTACCTCGACCCGCGCGGGATCAAGGGGGCGTGGGAAGGGCTGGTGTTCTACGTGAACCAGGAGAAGACGGGCCGCATCCGGACGCTGGCTGACAACGCGCAGTGGTTCGAGGACCGCATGCCGTGGGACGCGCAGTATCGCAAGCCGAGCGTCCAGGGGATCGTCGCCAACGCCATCGACGTCGTCGTCGAGACGGGAGACTCGGGACCGGTCACGCCCGTCGGCATCAATCTCCCCAACGACCAGCGGATCCGCGAGCAGTACGGCAGCAAGTCGGTGTCGCTGTCAAACGTTCGTGAGGCGAGCGACAACGCCACGCCTGGATCGATGCGCAGCGAGTTCTCGTGGACGCAGGAGGAAATCGACCGCGCGGCAAAGTGGAGCGCGTTTTCGGGAGAGCTCCATACCGACATGCATGAAGTCATCGGCCACGCGTCGGGACGCCAGGCCGAGGGTTTCACGGGAACGCCGCAGGAGGCGATCAAGGAGCACTTCTCCGCGCTCGAGGAAGGCCGCGCCGACCTCATCGCGCTCTACTGGATTGCGGACCCCAAGCTGGCCGAGCTGGGCGTGGTGCCGGCCGCCGATCAGGACGCGATCATGCGGGCCGAGTACGAGGCCTACACGCGCAACGCGCTCGTCCAGCTGCGCCGGGTGCGTGAGGGGACGCAGATCGAGGAAGACCACATGCGCAACCGCCAGATGATCATCCGGTGGCTGATGGCGAATACGAAGGCGATCGAGGAGCGCGTCCGCGACGGCAAGCACTACCTGGTCATGGTGGATGCGAAAGCGTTCCGCGACGGCGTGGGCCGCCTGCTCGCCGAGGTCCAGCGCATCAAGTCCACCGGCGACGCGGCCGCGGCGGCCAGGCTGTTCGATACCCACGGGGTCCACTTCGACCCGAAGCTGCGCGACGAAGTCGTCAAGCGCGTGGACGCATTGAACCTGCCGTCGTACACCGGCTTCGTCATGCCGGAGCTGACGCCCGTGACCGATGCGAACGGGACGATCACCGATGTCCGCATCTCGTACCCGATGGACCTGACCGCGCAGATGCTGGAGTGGTCGGGGAGGAGGACGAACTGAGTCGGTGCAAGCCTTGGACGCTCGTCGCCCGCTCCGCGGTGTCAGTGCAAGCCCTCTGACGTTTGTCGGTGCAAGCCCTCTGACGCCTGTCAGTGCAAGCTCTCTGTCGCTCGCCGGTGCAAGCTCTCTGACGCTCGTCGGTGCAAGCTCTCTGACGCTCGTCGGTGCAAGCTCTCTGACGCTCGTCGGTGCAAGCTCACTGACGCTCGTCGGTGCAAGCCCTCTGACGCCTGTCGGTGCAAGCTCTCTGTCGCTCGCCGGTGCAAGCTCTCTGACGCTCGTCGGTGCAAGCTCACTGACGCTCGTCGGTGCAAGCTCACTGACGCTCGTCGGTGCAAGCTCTCTGTCGCTCGCCGGTGC
>DATDHP010000351.1:0-24270 GCA_036521515.1 Vicinamibacterales bacterium | reverse complement strand
GGGACGTCGTTCACGACGCTTCCGCCGGTGCTGCAGCAGAACCTGACGTCGCTTGGCGACGCACGCGCGGTGGAGAGCATCGTTCAGAAACGCCTCGAGGACCTCATCATCGGTATCGCATCGCCTCGGGCGGATGAACGGTTGCAGTTCGCCCGGGCCCTTGTCCAAGACGCGGGAATCGATCCAATGACTCCACAGGGCAAAGCGAGGCTGCGGGTGTATCTTCCGGCGCTCCGGCAGCGTGTGCTTGCCGAGTACGCGGAGAACATCCGCGTCCTGGATTTCGCGAAGGCCGTGGATCCGGTCTCCGCGCTGGCGGCGTACTCGACGATGTTCCGCGAGCGCGGGCTCTCCTCCGACACGTCGCTGCTTCCGGCGTTTGCCATCGACCAGGCGCTCGAACGGCTCCAGGCTCAGGGAACCTCCGGCCCGGGAAGCCTCCGCCGCCTGGCGATCGTCGGACCGGGCCTCGACGTTGCCAACAAGGATCACGGGTACGACTTCTATCCCCAGCAGACCATTCAACCGTTCGCGCTGATCGATTCGGTCCTCCGGCTCGGCCTTGCGACGCCTGACGATCTCGTCGTGACCACACTCGACGTGAGTCCTCGCGTAAACCAGCACATTCAGTCGGCGCGTGACGAGGCGCGCGCCGGCAACGGATATACGCTGCACCTTCCGCTCGACGACGGGGAGCGGTGGAATCCCGATCTCATGGCGTACTGGCGGCGGTTCGGCGGCAGGATCGGGCGGAATGTGGAGCCCCGATCGCCGCCGTCGAGCGCCGGGAAGATCAACGTCCGGGGCGTCCAGGTGTCGCCGGCGGCCGCCGCATCGATCGTCCCGCGTGACCTGAACATCGTGTTCGAACGCCTCGACGGGCTGGCGGCCGCTGAACGGTTCGACCTCGTCGTCGCCACGAACGTCCTCGTCTATTACGACGTGTTCGAACAGGGGCTGGCGCTCATCAACATTGCCGCGATGCTCCGGCCCGGAGGCGTGTTCCTCTCGAACACGCCCATTCCGCCTCTGGGGCCGATGATGTTGTCGGCGCGCTACGCCACCATCGTCCATAGCGATCGGCAGCGCGATTTCGTATTCGCCTATCACCGGCAGTAGCCGTGAAATACCGATACAGGGTCCTGCCACTGTTGATCCTGCTCACGATCATCACGTACCTGGATCGGGTGCTGATCGCGGTCGCAGGTCCGCGGATGCAGCAGGAGCTTCAGATCAGCCCGGCCAGGTGGGGATGGGTGGTCGGAGTCTTCGCGATCGCCTACGCTGCATTCGAAATACCCAGCGGCGCATGGGGCGATCGCGTCGGCCCTCGAAGAGTTCTCACGCGAATCGTCCTGTGGTGGTCTGCGTTCACCATCTTCACGGGCTTCGCCTCGAATTACTGGGTGCTGCTGGCGGTCCGCTTTTCCTTTGGAGCGGGCGAGGCCGGCGCCTATCCCAACATCGCCGCCAGCATCTCGCGCTGGTTTCCGCGCGTCGAGCGCGGGCAGGCCCTCGGGATGGTGCTCATGGCAAGCCAGATCGGCGGGGCACTCACGCCCCTGCTGGTGATCCCGATCCAGGCGGCCCATGGATGGCGCGCGTCGTTCTACCTGTGCGGCAGCCTTGGTGTGCTGTGGGCCGCGGCCTGGTACTGGTATTACCGCGACTCACCCGCTGAGATGCCTGGAGTACCGCTGGCGGAGATAAAGGAGGTCGATTCCGCGCCGGGATCGCCGCATCAGCCGCTGCCGTGGGGGATCGTGCTTCGCAGCGTGAACCTCTGGTGCATCATGCTGATGGCTCTGGCCTATTTCTACGCCGGCTATTTCTTCCTCTCGTGGTTCCAGACTTATCTGGTAAAGGGCCGCGGCTTCAGCGAGCAGCAGCTCGTCCTCTCCGCGCTGCCGTTCGTTCTGGGCACCTGTGGCAACCTCACCGGCGGTTTTGCCAGCGACGCGCTGGTGAGACGACATGGCGTCAAGCGGGGACGCCGGACGATGGGGATGGTCGGCACGGGGCTGGCGGCCCTCGCCATGGCCGCCGCGATGGTGACGGCCGACCGGTTCCTCGCGCTCGTGTTCCTTTCAGTGAGTTATCTTGGCGTCACCCTCACACAGCCCACGGCGTTTGCGGTCTGCCTCGACATCGCTCCGCGGCACGGGGGCGCGACCGCCGGCGCCATGAACACCGCCGCACAGGTCGGCGCGTTCGTGTCTTCGGTCGTGTTCGGGTATCTCGTCACGTTGACGGGGAGTTACAACGTCCCGCTGCTGCCGATGGCGGTAATGCTCCTCTTCAGCGCGATGCTGTGGCTCAAAATCGACCCGACGAAGCCGCTGATCGCCGGGGATCCGGTTGGACGGTATCAGCCATCGCGAGCGTGATGGCGCCGCAGACGCCTCGCGCGCCGCAGCCGTATGGCCCTCTCGCCGCCCGTGTATTGACGTTGTCATGCCGTTTTCTGTAACGTCGGTCATATGTCGAAGAGCGCACAGACCCTGATCCTCTGGATGGCAATCTCCACTGTTCTTGCCGGGGCCGCCTGCGGCGGTGGGGAGGCTCCTCTACCGGCCGCTCAGCCGGAGTACCAGCCGGTGGCCACGGTCCGTGACATCATGCGCGGAGTCCTGGACCCCGACTCTGCCGCGATCTGGGAGTCGGTGGCAACCACCGTGACCAAGGCCGGGATGGAGGAACGAGTACCGAAGACCGACGAAGAATGGATGGCCCTTCGCCTTCACGCGCTGAAGTTGATGGAGGCCGGCAACCTGCTGCAAATGCCTGGTCGGAAGGTGGCAATGCCGGGCGAGAAGTCCTCATACCCCGGCATCGAGCTGGGGCCCGAGGAGATCCAGGCTCTCGTGGACAAGGATCTTCCTGGTTGGAGGATGCGCGCCGGCGCCCTTCACGATGCCGTGCTGCCGACACTCCAGGCGATCGACGCCAGGGACCCGCGCAAGCTGGAGGAAGTCGGCGAACAGATCGACATGGCCTGCGAAAACTGTCACCTGCAGTATTGGTATCCAAACGCGCCGGAGCCGCCCGACGTGTTCCCCGATTCAACAGTCCTGGGCGAAGCGGGCCCGCAGGCCAAGCCGTAGCAGGATCGCTGGGAACGGAAGGCGGGATTAGTAGAGCGTCAGTTCGCCTTTCCCACCTTGTCCGCGCCGTCGGCCGGTCCGTCCGCCGAGCCCATGAAGAAGTTGCGGCCGTCTGCGAACGTAATGGTGCGTCCGTTCGCCGTGTTGGTCCCGTTCTTTGCCTTGTAGCCTTTGACGACGACCTCCGCCCCGATCGGGAAGTCGGTCTTCCGCAGACCACGCCGCAGCAACGCGTTCGGGCCAACCGATTCCACCGCCCAGGTCTGAACCTTGCCGTCCGGAGACTTGACGTCGATGTAGATCCACCCGTGCGGGTTCACGAACTCCATCTTCGACAGGACGCCGCGCAACGTGATTGGCTGGTTCACGTCGAATTCGGCGGCAAACGCATGATGCGCCTTCACCGGCAGCGCCGACAGGGCGATTGCGCCGATCAGACTCATCAGGAACAGCTTGGTTCTCATGGATGGACCTCCACGGAATATTATCGCGCCGGAACGATTCTCCTTTTATACCACTTCCGAGCGGTCCTCCCGCTTCCGGGCGTCGCGGCCAGCTCGTCGATCACCGGTTCCGCCATCCTTCCTCGATCACGCAGGCATGAATGGAAGAGCGCGTCAGTAGAATCCAATGGCGCGCCCGCCTACGACGACGACGAGCCACAACGTGAGAGACGTGAGCCCCACGGCCTTGGGCCACACGCGGCCGAGGCGCGCCTCGTCGGTCCGCGTGACCCGGCGCCGCAGCGTGGCGGTGAAGATCAGCGCGACGACGAGCGCTTCCATCTTGAAATAGAACACCGGGTTATCGTAGTAGCGCATCGCGTTGGCCATGAACTGCGGGATGCCCGTCATGGTCATCACGATCAGGCTGCCCACGAGCCAGGGCCTGGCGTCGCGCGCGATCTTCGCGACCGGGTACTTGTTCAACCCGGCGCCGAGGAGACGGAAGTCGACGACCAGGATGGCGCCGGCAAAAAACGCCAGGGCGACGAGATGAAACGCCTGGGTCACCGGGAAGTACCACAGCGACTCCCGGTACGCGACGCTGAACGGGAGGTTGTTGGCCCACTCGAAGAACTGCAGCAGCATCGGGCGAATCCTATTTGAACCAGTTGTAGGCGATGAGCCGGCCCGAGACGATGATGGCCGCCCAGAGCACGAGCGAGGCCGCGCCGGCCATCCTGGCCCGGAAGGGAGTGCGCACCTCGCGATCCCACGCCGCCACCGATTTGTAGGTCGTCAGGTGGAACGCCATCGCGTTCGCACCCGCCACCACGAGCATCGCCATCTTCATCCAGAAAAAGATGTTGGTGTAGAACCGCAGGGGATCGATCACCATGAGCGCGAGACCCGTGACGCTGCTCAGCGCCATCCCGGCCATCTGCCATGGAAAGAGCCGCGACTGCACATAGGAGAACGGCGTTTCCTTGAATGCCAGGCCCACGAGCCTCAGGTCCATCATGACAACGAACCCGGCAAAGAGAATGATGCTGACAACGTGGCCGGTCTCGATTGCGGGGTATCCCCATGCCGACTCCCGCCACGACGTGGTCCAGGGCTGGTCCTGCAGCCACTGGATCCAGGGCATCACGGTTTCATTCATGAGGCAGCACTATACAGGAAGCCGGCAACCGTCGTTGGCGTGCGCTCCGGCGGGTTCACAGAATCGGGCTGATTCATTGCGGGCTTTCCTCGGGGGCACCGACAGGTGTATACATCCTTCCGGGGTTTTCCGGGCGGTTCGGGAAGCCGCAGTCTTGTTCCAGCTTGTGGAGGCACACATGAAAGGTTCGCTGCTCCTCGTGGCGTTGTTGGTGGCCGCGCCCTGCTTTGCGCAGACCAAGGCCAAGGCGGAGAACGTCCCGGAAATCCCGTTCGAGTCGGTTCCCAACTTCCTGACGATGCCACCCGACGTGTATCTCGGTGAGAGCATGGGCGTCGCCAGGAACTCGAAGGGGAACATCTTCGTGTACCACCGCAGGGACGACACGCGTCTGTTCGAGTTCGATCCGAACGGCAAGTTCGTCAAGGAATGGGGCGAGGGGATTTACGGATTCGAGTTCGCGCACAAGGTGCGGGTCGACCCCCAGGACAACGTCTGGGTCGTGGACGAGGGGACGAACATGATCATCAAGTTCAACCCCGAAGGACGCGTCGTGATGGTGCTGGGCCGCCGGCCCGAGGCCGTCGAAGGCGCCGTCGATACGCCGCAGGGCGACCCGCCTCCGGCCGAGCGTTACTTGTTTGCGCGCCCCACCGACGTCGGCTGGGATCCGCAGGGCAACATCTTCATTCCTGACGGGTACATCAACCACCGTGTCGTCAAGTTCGACAAGAACGGGCGGTTCATCCGGCAGGTCGGCAGCCACCTGAGAGGAAGCGAACCGTACCAGTTCAACACGCCCCATTCGCTCGCCGTCGACGGGCAGGGGAACGTGTACGTGGCGGATCGCGGCAATGCCCGCATCCAGGTGTTCGACAACAACCTCGTGCTCCGCGCCATCTACGACAACGTCGGCAACCCGTGGGAAGTGTGCATCTCACCCGGGCCACATCAGTACCTGTTCTCGTCGAACTCGAACCCGGACGCGAATCCCGCGGCGTCGTGGGCGATCACTGGTGAGATTTACAAGATGGAGCTCGACGGACGGATCGTCGGCAAGTTCGGCAAAGCCGGAAAAGCCATCGGCCAGTTCCAGACCGTGCATGGCATCGACTGCCGCAACCCGGACGAGCTCATCGTCTCCGAGATCTCCGCGTGGCGAGTGCAGAAGATCCGCTTGCGCGCGCAACCGACCACGACTTCATCGAGCCGGTAGGAGGATCCCATGAGACGACGCTTCGTGCCGGCCGCGCTCATTGCGGCATCGCTCGCGCTCGGCGGTCCCCTGTCGGCGCAGCTGAATATTCCCGAGATCACGTACGACGCGGCCGAGCCGCTCAGATTTCCGCCAAACATCCACCTCGGCGAAGCGGCCGGCGTGGCCACCAACTCCAAGGGCGACATCTTCGTCTACACCCGTACCGGAACCCCGGTGATCACGACCGCGGGGGCGCGCAACGTCTCACATGGCGGCTCGCGGCTGTTCCAGTTCGACCGCGCCGGGAAGTTCGTCCGTGAGATCGGCCAGGGCGCCTACGGGTTCCTGCAGGCGCAGCAGGTTCGCGTCGATCCGCAGGACAACGTCTGGGTCGTCGACCAGATGTCGACTCAGGTGATCAAGTTCGACCCGAACGGTCGCATCCAGATGGTCCTGAGCCGCAAGCCGGAGGCGATGCGCGTCCCGAACCTGCCGCTGAACACGCCGCCCGACACCTACGCGCTCGTCGATCGCCGGCCGGCGCCGCCGCCGCCGGCAGGCGAGGGGCGCGGCGCCGGTCCGGCCGGCGAAGGGCGCGGCGCCGGCCCGGGCCGCGGTGGTGCACTTCCCGGCGCAGGCGTCGCAGGCGAGAGCTTCAACCGGCCGACCGATGTCGCCTGGGATTCCGCGGGCAACATCTACGTGGCCGACGGCTACGGCAATTCACGCGTCGCGAAATATGACCGCGACGGCAAGTGGATCAAGAACTGGGGTTCGACCGGGACCGGTGAAGGCCAGTTCAGGGTCGTGCACGGGATTCAGATCGATGCCGCGAACAACGTCTACGTCGCCGACCGCGACAACAAGCGGATCCAGGTGTTCGACAGCGAGGGCACGTTCAAGACCCAGTTCCGCAATGTCGGCTCGCCGTGGGCGATCTGCATCACGCCGGGACCGCGACAGTACCTGTATGTGTCCAACTCGAACCCGCCGAACAACCTCGATTACGACGGCGAGATCATCAAGATGGAGCTCGACGGCCGGATCATCGGCAAGTTCGGGCGCGCCGGCAAGCTGCTGAAGGAGTTCGGCACGGTCAACGCAATCGACTGCCGCACCGAGAACGAGCTCCTTGTCGGCGAGCTCGGAAACTGGCGCGTGCAGAAGGTCAGTCTGAAGGCAGCGGCAGGCACTCGTTAGCCGCGCTCGTGAGCGCAGAGGAGGCGGAGGGCGCAAAGGGGATCTCACGCAGAGGCGCTGAGCAGCAGAGAACGCGGAGCAGAAACAGTAAAAACTCTGCGATCTCTGCCCCACTGCGTCTCTGCGTGAAATCTCCTCCGCGCTCTTTGCTCTTTGCCCGCTCTGCGTGCCACGGAGCGGATTGACGCGCTCAGCTGTTCTCTCTACACTCCCCCGCATGAAAACAACCCTCCGCCTCATGATGTTCGTCGTGTTCTGCTTCTCCACGTCCGTGGCCTCCGCGCAGAAGGAAGAGCTGAGCGAAAGCTACCGCGGCAGCCAGCGCAACAACGTCGAATACCAGAAGGTTCCTCCCATCAAGGTGTTCGACAACCTCCATTACGTCGGGCCGGGCTTTGTCTCCGTCTGGCTGATTCAGACGAGCGACGGCCTCATCGTGATTGACGGCGCGCAGGAGCCGTATGTCGATCACGTGATCGACAGTATCCGCAAGGCCGGCTTCGATCCGAAGAACATCAAGTACATCCTGATCACGCACGGCCACCTCGATCACTTCGGCGGCGTCGCCAGGATTCAGCAGCTTTCCGGCGCGCGCGTCGCCACGCTCGAGGAGGACTGGCAGCTGATCGAGGCCGCCGGCAAGGGACCGGGCCGCGGCAACGCACCGCCACCGCTCGTGCCGAAGCGCGACATGGTGATCAAGGAGGGCGACACCGTGACGCTCGGCAACACATCCCTCAAGGTGTACAAGCTGCCCGGACACACCGCGGGCTCACCCTCCTTCGAGTTCACCGTGTTCGACGGCGGCCGGCCGCACAAGGCGTTTCTGTTCGGCGGGCCAGGGCCGCGCGGCGGCGTGCAGGGCGCCGAGCAGTTCCTCGCGAGCGCGAACCGCGTCGCGCAGATGCCCGGCATCGAGGTCGCCGTGCCGGTCCACAGCTGGCTGAACGACTTCCACTATCCAAACGGCGGAATCTTCGAGCGCGCGCAGCGACTCGCGCAGCGCAAGCCCGGCCAGGCCCACCCCTTCGTGGACCCGGCGGCATGGCAGACCTGGGTGAAAGAGGTGCAGGCGGGTGCTGTGAAGAACCTCGCGGAAGAGAAACAGAAGGCCGGGGTAACTCGCTAACGCTCGCTGCGCTTCGTTGTCGTTACTGACTTCCGGCAACAGACACCGTCTGCGACGCGAGATACGCGGTAACGTTGAGCATGTCCTCGAGCGTCAGCTTCGCGACGACCGGCGCCATCTGGGGGCTCGTGCGGGTGCCTTTCTGGATATCCCAGAGCTGCCGCATGGTGTAAGTTGGCGTACGGCCCGCGATGCCGGGCACGTCCTTCATGCCCATCAGGTCCTTTCCATGGCACAACCCGCACTGAACGGTCTTGCCGGCGCCCGTCGTCGCGATCGCTTCACCCCTGGCGACGCTGCCGACCGGGACGTACGCGACGAAGCCGGCGCGCGGGTCGCGCATGGTGTCGGTCCGCTCCGGGTGTTCGGCGACGACGATGATGCGCTGTCCGAGCGGCACGGGCGCCGCATTGGGTATGGCGAGAAACAACCCGTTCATCGTCGACCGCACCGCCGGCGCCGTGTCCGACTCGATGACGCGGACCCACGGGCGCCACTTCATGGACGAGAAGTACGCGGCGGCGGCCTTGGCTTCCTCGTCGGTCAAGCTCCTCGCAATCCCCGCCATCTCGTTCGTGTTCGCCTTGCGCGGATCGGCGCTGCGACGCGCGCCGGTCTTGAACGCGTCGAGCTGCTGGAGGATGTAGGCGGCGGGCAGGCCCGCCACGTGGCCGTTCTCCATCTTGCCCTGGCCGTTCGGGTAATGGCAGAGCGCGCACGCCCGCGTGCCCTGGGCCTGCTTGCCCTTCGCGACGATGTCGGGCATCGGCGGGTGATCCTCCGGATACCAGTCAGCCGGCCCGTAATCGAAATACGCCTCGTTACGCGTAAACGTCCTGTCCGTGCCTGCCAGCTTGTGCTTGACCCCGTCGTCCGGGACCGGGGCGCCCACGAACGCACAGTCGGGGAACGGCTTCGCGGTCTCGGGACATGGCGGCGCCAACGTGTCGCCTGGCGCAACCGGCTTCAGATATCCATACGCCCAGTCAGGCGCCTCCTGGGCCTGCGCGCCCAGACCTATTCCCGCTGCCACCGCAGCCAACAGCCCAACGATCAGCACACCGGCGTATCGCTTCATGGCGCCTCCGCCGGTGCAGTATATGACGGAGGAACCGTATGATGAAACGCTGGCTCATCGCCCCGGCGCTGGCTCTGCTGCCGGTGGCGCCCGCTGTCACGCAGGAAGGCTCGCCGATCCAGGCGGCCGCGACCGCCCTTGGCGCAGCAAAGGTACAGACAATCCAGTTCTCGGGCCGAGGGTCGGACTTCATTTTTGGCCAGGCGTACGACGGCAGTTCACCCTGGCCGCGCTTCACGCTGCCCTCCTACGTCATCACCATTGACTATGCGACGTCGTCGATGCGCGACGACCGCAGGCGCGCACAGGTCGAGAACCCGCCGCTCGGCGGCGGGTTCCAGCCCATTACCGGCGAGTTACGTCAGATCTGGATGCTGAGCAACGGTGTCGCGTGGGACGTGGCCGGCGAGAACGCCGTGCCCGCGGCCGTGGAGCGCGACCTGCGCACCGCAGTCGAAGGCCGGACCGCCCAGATCTGGATGACCCCGCACGGGTTCATCAAGGCGGCGCTCGCCGGCCAGGCGACCCCGCGTGTTGACGAGGTGCGCGGCGCGAAGAAAACCGTGATCACCGTGACGACCCCGACGAAGGTGAAGCTCGAGGGCGTACTGAACGACCAGCATCTGGTCGAGCACATCGAGACCTGGCTGAGCCATCCCGTCATCGGCGACATGGTGTACGAGGCCGATTTCAGCGGCTACAAGGAGTTCGCCGGCGTGCGGTTCCCGACGCGCATCGTGCACCGGTCCGGCGGCTACCCGGTGCTCGACGTGACGATTACCGACGTTCGCACCAACGTGCCGGTGAAGTTCGACGTGCCTGAGGCGATCCGCCAGGCCAAAGCGCCTGCTCCCGGACCGATCGTGCCCGAGAGAGTCTTCGACGGCGTCTGGATCATGCCCGGCGGTGCGAAGAGCGTCCTCGTCGAGTTCCGCGATCACCTGATTGTCGTGGACGCCCCGGATGGCGAGGCGCGCTCGATCGCCGTGATCGACGCGGTGAAGAAGCTCGTTCCCAACAAGCCGATCCGCTACGTCATCAACACGCACTCACACTTCGATCACGCCTCAGGGCTGCGCACGTATGCCGCGGAGGGGGCCACCGTCGTCACGCACCACGGGAATATCCCGTACTTCGAGCAGGTCTGGTCGGGGCCCCGCACCATCGATCCCGATCGGCTCGCCCGTTCGGGCCGGAGGGCGACCTTCGAGGGCGTCAACGGCTCGCGCACGTTCAGCGACGGCGTGCGCCGGCTGGTCGTGTATCACTACGCCGGTAATTTTCACAATCCTGGAATGCTCATGGTGCACCTGCCGAAGGAACGGATCCTGATCGAAGCCGACTCCTTCACGCCGGCCGCGACCAACGATCAGGCGCCGGGCGGCGTGGTGAACCTCGTCCACTTCTACCAGGCGGTTGAGCGGCTGCGCCTCCCCGTGGAACAGATCATTCCGATCCACGGGCGCCTCGTGACGATGGACGACCTGCGCACGGCGGCGGCCAACTTCGGGAATACGCAACTCTGGGAGAGATGACATGCCAGGCTGATCTCCGCGTGCGAAGCCTCCTGTTTCTGCTCATTTGCGTCCTGTCCGGCGCCGCGGCGCTCATCTACGAAGTGCTCTGGCTCCGGCTGCTGACGCTGTCGATGGGGCACACGACGGCCGCAGTGGGCACGGTGCTCGCCGCCTTCATGGGCGGTCTGGCCCTGGGCGCGTGGATGGGCGGCCGCCTCGCGGCGGCTCTGGCGCCGCGCCGCGCGCTGCGAACCTATGCCGCGCTGGAATTGACGATTGCCGCGTGCGCCGTCCTGCTGCCTGTCGTGTTCACGGCCCTGCAGCCGGTGCTGCGATGGGCGTATGCCAACGGCGACGGCGGGCTCCTCTTTACCTCGACCCGTGTCGCGCTGTCCCTGCTCCTGATCTCGCTGCCCACGATGGCGATGGGAGCGACCTACCCGATGGCCGTCCGCTGGTTTGCCGGCGCGCAGTCGGCAGTGGGCAGTCGGCAGTCGGCAGTCGGTGGTCGGCAGTCGGCAGGTCAGGCACAGCATGAACCACTGCCCACTGCCCACCGCCCACTGCCGACTGCAGCCTCGGCGCAGGCGAGCCGCGTCTACGCCGCCAACACGGCGGGCGCGGCGCTTGGCGTCATGCTTGGCGGGTTCGCGCTGCTGCCGCTGCTTGGCATGCGCGGCGCGACGTTCGCGGCGGTGGCGATGAATTCGATCGCGGCCGTCGGAGCGCTGCTCATTTCCAGGATCGGGAGCGTCGAAACGGCGCCTCTCGCGGGGGCTTCAGCCCCCGCGGAGCGGGTCCACGCTACCAGCTCCCGCAGCCCGACCCGCCCCACCCGCCCCACTGACGCCCACGCGCTTCTTGCGGCGTCGGCCCTCGCCGTCTCCGGCTTCGTCGCGCTCGTCTACGAAGTGATCTGGACACGCATCCTCGCGATGGTGCTCGGGCCGACCACCTACGCATTCAGTGCGATGCTGCTGGCCTTCATTGCAGGGTTGGCCATCGGGGCCGCCGCCGCGTCCGCGCTGCTGCCACGGACTCGATATCCCGGGGCGTGGCTTGGCCTCGTCCTGCTCGCCGCGGCCGGGTGCGCGCTCGCCGCCGCGGCGGCAGTCGATCGTCTGCCGCTCCTGATGGCATTCGCCGTCACACGGCCCGGGACGACGTTCGAGTCGGTCGCGAGGCTGCAGGTTGGCCTGGGCATCGCGATGCAACTGCCGATGACGATCGCGCTGGGCGCCGCGTTCCCGCTCGCCATCGCACACGTGTCGCCCGGCGTCCGCGAGGTCGCGCGAGCGGTCGGCGTCGTGTACGCAGCGAACACCGTGGGCGCCATCGCCGGGGCCCTGGCTGGCAGTTTCCTCCTGATCCCGGCGCTGGGCCTGCAGACCTCGCTTCGCCTGGCCGCCGCGCTCACCTGCGTCGCGGGCGCGGTCGTCGGCTGGAACACCGTCCCGCGCCGCGGCATTCGTGTTGCCGTGGCCGGACTTGGAGCGGCCGGCGTCGTTGCCGCGGCGATGCTGCCCTCCTGGAACGAGGAAAGGCTGGCCAACGGCGCGTATCGCTACCCACCCGCGCTCGCCGCGGGCGATCTCGAAATCGGGCTCGAAGCGGGACGCCTCCTGTATTACCGCGAGGGCGCCGCGGGCACGGTGTCCGTGCGGGATCTTCTGGGCTCGCGATCCCTGGCGATCGACGGCAAGGTCGATGCGTCCAATGCGGACGACATGCTGACGCAGAAGCTGCTCGCGCACCTGCCGCTCATGCTTCACCCACGCCCGCATGACGTGCTCATCATCGGCCTTGGCAGCGGCGTCACCCTCGGCTCGGCGCTGCGACATCCGATCGAGCGCGCGACCGTCCTCGAGATCTCGCCGGAGGTCGTCGCCGCATCGGACCTCTTCTCGAAGGAGAACGGCCAGGCGCTGGCAGACGCGCGAACTCGCTTGATTCCCGGCGACGGACGGTCGCACCTGCTGCTCTCGAACGACCAGTACGACGTCATCGTCTCCGAGCCTTCGAATCCCTGGATGGCGGGAGTGGCCGCGCTGTTCACGCGCGAGTTCTTCACCGCTGCACGCGGGCGCCTCAGGCCGGGCGGAGTGCTGTGCCAGTGGGCCCACACCTACAGCATCAGCGACGCCGACCTCCGCTCCGTTGTCGCGACCTTTCTGTCCGTCTTCCCGGATGGCAGCGCCTGGCTGATCGGCGAGGGCGATCTTCTCCTGATCGGATCGGCCGCCGCGCCGCCGATGCTCGACGAGGCGCTCGCCGAATCGTGGCAGCGTCCCGGTGTGGCAGAGGACCTCGCACGCGTGTCGCTGCGCGACCCGTTCAGCCTCCTGACACTGTTCGTCGCGCAGGGAGACGCGCTGCAGCGCTACGCGGATGGTGCGCTCGTCCAGTCCGACGATCGGCTGGCGCTGGAGTATTCCGCCCCACGCGCGATTTACAGCCAGTTCCAGGACGTCAACACGGAACGGCTTCGCGCGCTGGCCGCACGCGCGCAGCCGCCGCCCGCTGTGCGCGCGGCGCTCGTCGCGGCCACGGCCGAGCAGTGGCGCAACAGGGGAATCATGCAGCTGCACGCGGCGGCGCCGGCACTCGCCTACGACGATTTGCGCCAGGCGATCGACACGGCGCCGCATGACGTCGAGGCGCTCGACGGCTTCGCGCGGGCCGCGGCGCGCTCCGGGCAACTGGCCGACGCCGAAGCGTTTCTCTCGCGTGTCACGACGACGACGCGGAGCGTCCCCGCGCTCGTCCAGCTCTCGAAGGTGCTCGCCGCGCGCGCCCGCAGCGACGAGGCGGCGAACGCCGCTCGCGACGCCGTGCTGCTCGAGCCGGCCAACGAGGCGGCGCTCGAACAGCTCGCCTGGGTATACGCCGACCGCCGCGACATCGACGCACTGGAACAGCTGCTCCGCGTGGTGGCGCGTTCGCCTGCCCACCGCGCCGTCGCGCTGTACTGTCGCGCGTGCATTGCGCACTTGAGCGGCGACCAGGACAACGCGGTGAACGCGGGGGAAGAGCTGGTCACGCTCAACCGCAGGCCGAATGCGCTGAAACTGCTCGGAAGCATCCGTGCGGCGCGCGAAGAGTTCGATCTGGCGCGGCAGGCGCTCGAGGCGTCGCTGGAGATCGAGCCGGCTGATGTCGTCGTGCGGATGAACCTGGGTGTGATCGAGCTGCGCGCGTCGAGACCGGCGGCGGCGGTGGAACGGTTTTCCGAGGTGCTGTCTGCGCAGCCGACGCTCGCTCCGGCGCTCGACGGCCTCGCCCAGGCATACGAACAACTGGGCGAGAGGCGCCGGGCTGACACTGTCCGGCGCCTCATACGCTGACTGTCGTTCGCGCTTCTGTGTTCTCGCTTCTCCGTTCGTGTTCAGGTTCACGGTTCGGTTCTTGGTTCGTCGTTCGGAGGTTCAGGTTCGCGCGCTTCGCGCGCGTTCAGGTTGGGGCGCGCGCGGGCGAACCGAACCTCGAACCCTGAACCCTGAACCCTCAATCGAGAACCCCAGAACCGAGAACCCAGAACCAAGAACCGAACGCCGAACGTTGAACACGAACCGAGAAGCGAGCACAGAGAAGTGTGAACGACGCTGTTCTTCAGGGCGCCGCCTCAGCGAGGTGCGGCGGCGCCGTGTAAGCTCCAGGCTGGCTTGAAGCTCTTCCACAGTTGACGAAAACTTCTCTCGCGACTAGGCTGGCCCCCTGCATTCTGATCGATCTGTCTCGGCGTGCGACATCGCTCTGTCCCGGCGACCCGGCGTGCGTGTTATTCACCCATCGGAGGAACTCTATGGCGATCCTGCTACGAGTTGTCCTGGTTCTCAGCCTGGCAGTCTCGGCGGCGGCGCAAGGCACCAACGCAGCGCTCACTGGAACGGTGACCGACGACCAGGGGGGCGTGCTCCCCGGCGTCACCGTGACGGTTCGTAACGTGGAAACTGGCACGGTCCGCACCGTCGTCACCGAAGCGGACGGTCAATATCGTGTTCCCGCACTCCTCCCCGGACGCTACGACGTCACCGGCGAGCTGTCCGGCTTCAGTACCGTGTCGGCGAGCGGCATCAACCTCGCGACAAACCAGGAGGTCCGGCAGAACCTGCGGCTCACCGTCGCCACGTTGCAGGAGACCATCACCGTGACGGCGGAGGCGCCCGTCATCGAAGTGTCGAAGACCGAGGTGGCCGCGGTCATCACGAAGGAGCAGCTCGAGATGCTTCCGGTGACCAACCGGGCGCTGGTCACGCTGTCGCTGCTGCTGCCTGGCACGAGCCAGGACGGGACGCGGCCGCGGCGCAACAACGCGCAGGTCGGCGCCGGGACGCTGCAGTTCACGACGCTCGCGCTCGCCGACGGCACGCTCAACATGTCGACCAAGGCCGGCGAACCGCGCCAGGACTTCCCGCAGGCGGCCGTGCGCGAGGTCCGGGTCGTCACGAGCTCGGCGCCGGCGGAGTTTGGCGGCCGCGCCGGAGGCGTGGTCAGCGTCGTCACCCGCGGGGGCACCAATGCCTTCAGCGGCGAAGCCTACGAGTACTTCCGTAACGAGGCGCTCGACCGGATGGACAAATACACGGAAGCCGACCTCGAGGCCAGGGGTCAGGAGCGGCCGCCCTTCTCACGGCATCAGTTTGGCGGCGCCCTGGGCGGGCCGATCATCCGGGATCGGCTGCATTTTTTCGTAGCAGCGGAACAGACGAGCGAGGAAGAGCCCTATCGCGTCACAACGGGCGTGCCGAACTTTTACGGAAAGTATGAAGGGGTCTTCCCGGACACGCGTCGCGACCGACTGTTTTTCGTGCGCGGCGACATGCAGTTGAACTCCAGTCAGAACGCGTTCGCCCGCTGGGCGTACCAAGGGAACTGGAATCCCTGCGAAGGCTGCGGAGGCGACACGTTTGGCGGCAGCGACACGTACATCCCCCGCTCGGCGCTGGTTGCAGGCCACACGTGGGTGATGGGTACGCGCTACCTGAACGAGTTCCGGTTCCAGTGGGGCGGGCAGCATCAGTATCAGGGTCCAACCGGCGCACCGCGCTGGACAGATTATCAGAGCTTCCCGCCCGAGCGGTTCCAGTATCTGCAACAGCAGTACGACTTCCCCAGCTTCGACTACGAACCCGACAACGTGTACTTCGTGCACCACGCGCCAGTGAAGCCCGAATTCCGCAACGACTTCTCGATCGCGACATCGAGCCACAACATCAAGCTCGGAGGTGCGTACCAGAATCTCACGCTGAAGGAAGACGCGCAGGGCAACGCGGCCGGCAGCTGGATCTTTTCGTCTGATCAGCCCTTCGACCACGAGAATCCCACCATCATGGCGAACCTGCGCGATCCGGTGCAGTTCACGGCCGCGTTCCCGCCGCTCGTGCGTCATCAACCGCACGACTACTACCAGGCCTATGTGCAGGACGACTGGCGCATCCTGTCGAACGTCACGCTCAATCTCGGCCTCCGCTACGAAATCGAAAAGAAGATCTGGGCCGAGGACCGGGACAACAACACTTATTACCCGCGGCCGCTGCCCTTCGTGGACTTTGCGTCGCGCGGCGACACCAACAACTGGTCGCCACGGCTGGGGATGGCGTGGGATGTGCGGGGCACCGGCCAGAGCGTCGTGCGGCTCGCGGCTGGACGGCAGTACAACGTGATCATGAATGGCGTCCCCCAGGGTGAGCTGGGCGCGATGCTCCAGAACAGCATCACGATTCGCAACCCCACGTATCCGGATCCGTATGGCGGCCGGCCGCCGGCATCGTTCGTGTCAACGGCACCGCCGAACATCAGCATCATGTCCGATTTCGCGGGCGACAACCCGTACCCGGACACTGCCTGGGAGAATCCGTACTCGGACATGTACACCGTGGGCGCGTCCCAGGAGTTGGGAGCGGACCTGGCTCTCCACGCCGACGGCGTCTATATCAAGTCGGACAAGTTCAACGCTGGGAACCAGATCAACGAGCGGGCGTGCCCGACGTGCCCCCTTCCCTACCCGCAGTGGGGACGCATCAATCAGATCCAGTCGGTCGGGTGGCAGGACTATCGGGCGCTGCTGATGCGGCTGGAGAAGCGCTTTTCGAGGAACCATCAGTACACCGTGTCCTATACGTTGGGGCGGGTGATTGACAATTCGTTCAGCGGCACGTCCACCGGCAACATCAACAACGTCTATCACCCCGAGCTCGACGAAGGGTATGGGCTGGCTGACCGGCGTCACGGGTTGGTAGCAAGCGGCGCCACGCTGATACCAGGAGACGTCACGATCGGAGCGGTCTGGACGCTGCGCAGCAGCCGGCCCTTCACCGCAACCACCTCGGTCGACCTGGATGGGAATCGCAACAACGACTACGTCCCTGGGACGAAGAAGGGCGACGGCAACCGGATGCCCATGGATCAGTTCCTCGGGCTCGTCAACGCGTTCCGGGCAACGCGCAACCTCGGTCCAGTGTCCGAGTCGCAGATCCAGAGCGATCAGTACAACCGGATGGACCTGCGAGTCAGCAAGGCATTCCAGCTGGCCGGGAACAGGCTCGAGCTGATCGGTCAGGTGTTCAACCTGTTCGGCTCGACCAATCTCGGCGGCATCGGGATCACTCGTCAGACCAACGCGCAGTCCGCTGTGTTCGGTCAGATTCTCGGCGCGCAGCCTCGGCAGCAGGGAGAGTTGGCCATCCGGTTCGTGTTCTAAATCAATCGGTCTCCGGGCTCCAGGCTTCGGGCTTCAGGCCGTCTCAGGTCTGAGGGCCCGGAGCCCGAAGGCCGGAGCCTGAAGCCCATGATTTTCGACTGGCGCAAGCTCCTTCTCTTGACCCACCGGTGGCTGGGCATCGCCGGCACGATTCTGTTCGTCGTCTGGTTCGTGTCCGGCATCGTGATGATGTACGTCCGCATGGCGACGCTGGAAGAAGAGGAACATCTGGCTCGGGCGCCCGTCCTCGATCTGTCGCGAGCCACCCTCTCTCCGCTGCAAGCGGCTGAAGCGGCCGGCACCGATGTCGACGGCCTGACCGTCGGGATGCGTGGCGACCGGCCGGTGTACCGCTTCGGCGGCCGCAACGGACTCGTCGTCTTCGCGGACGACGGCACCATCTTCGAAGGCGTCGGGACCGCGGAGGCCGAAACCGTGGCGCGGCAGTACGCCCCCGGCCATTCCGGCCCGATTCGATACGACGGGTATCTGACCGAGCCGGATCAGTGGACGATCCAGTCGCGGCAG
This sequence comes from Vicinamibacterales bacterium, assembly GCA_036521515.1. Classification (GTDB taxonomy): domain Bacteria; phylum Acidobacteriota; class Vicinamibacteria; order Vicinamibacterales; family UBA2999; genus Gp6-AA40. Next base: position 6,211 of record DATDHP010000351.1, on the reverse strand, counting down.
GCGATGCCACTCCACCGTTTCGCGCTTGACGATGCCGCGGGAACGCACCTCTACGTGTCGGAGGTCACCGGCAACGTGGAGCTGCGGACGACGCGGCGTGAGCGCTTCTGGGCGTACCTCGGACCGGTCCTCCACTGGTCGTCGTGATCCTCCTGAGCGTGGGCGGGCTCGTGCTGAGCGCCACCACGCTGCTGCCGGCGTGGCGCCGCCTGCTCCGTCACGCGGCCGCGCTCGTGCGGTGGCCATCCCGCGTCTGGCAGGAAAGGGAAAAGAGGGTCTCCACCCCACCGGGCAAACCTGCCCGGCGGGGGCCCCGGGCTTCCACCCCACCGCGCAGGCTTGCGCGGCGGGGGCCCCGGGCTTGGAAGTTGCAGCCCTGAGCGGCGGAGGCGCCGCGATGCGTGAGCCGCAGGTCAGACTTAGCAGTATTTCCAAGGAAATCGAGCGCGGAACCGGGCAAGACTGTGTCGGAAATCCGACCCATGTGTCGGAACTTGCCGCCTGTCTCTTCGCCCTGCGCGCCGCTCATGAAGCCGAGCTACGGACGCTCACCTGGATCCAGACGACCCTCGAAGGGATCCGGGCGAACCGCGCGTGCGGCGATCCCGACCTGCTGTTCCGCGAGATGTCACGGCTCATCAGGGAATCTGAAGGCGCGGCCGCGGTCTTGACCGGGCACCGCCGGTCGGCCGTGGAGCTGCTGTCCAACGTCATCGCGGATTCCGGCAGCCCAGCTCGCGAGCCGAGGCCCTTCGCCATCGTCGCCGCGTAGCGGCGCTAGCTCGTTCACCTTCACCCGATACTTTTCGGAGGCCACACGCGCCGATGCTCACGTTACACACGTACCGCTTTCTGGGGGACCATTCGACTCTCTCGATTCACGAATGCGCCGGGCGCGGCCGGGTCCTCGTACGCATGGAAGGCGATATCAGCCGGGGCGAGGAGTTCGCGGTCTTCCTCAACGCCGAGCAGTGGGCCCGCCTCTGCGCGTTCGACCCGTTCGACGACCGCGGCCATGCGCTGCAGGACGTCATCCGCGAGCTGACGTTCAGGGAATCGGAGGAGAGCGACCTCCTCAGCATCACCCAGGTCGCGGATCGGGACGTGGTGCATCTGCTGATGCGCAAGGACGTGCCCGCCCACGATGACGACTTCGTCGCCATCGCGCTCGACCCCGCCGAGTGGCACCGCCTGGCGACGCTCGACCTCCTGTCGACGGGGGATTTCGGAACGGCACCCACACCCCGGCCCGACAACCGTCCGACGCACACCATTCATTGATTATTGATTGCTGATTGTTGACTCGTTGCTGAATGGCGATTGCTGACTGATGATTCATTCATGAATCAAGAATCACAATTCAGCAACGAATCACCAATCGATAATCAACAATCATGATTGGCCACTTCATCCCCATCAACCCGCCGGAACTGGGTTCGCCGCGCGGTTTCAGCCACGGCCTCCTCGCGCCGGAGGGATGGCGGGTGCTCTTCGTCGCCGGCCAGAACGCCGCCGATGCGAACGGCCACATAGCGGACCACGCCTTCGTGGCACAATTCGCGACGTGCATCGAGAAGACGCTCGCCGTCGTCCGCGCCGCCGGCGGCGGGCCGGAGCACATCGCACGGATGACGGTCTACGTCACCGATATGGACGCATACCTCGAAAGCCGGAAGGGCCTGCGCGAAATCTGGCAGCAGCGGATGGGACATCACTATCCCGCGATGGCGCTCGTCGGCATCACCCGACTGGTCGACGCCGGGGCGATGGTGGAGATTGAAGCGACCGCGGTCCTTCCAGCTGAAGCCTGAAGCCACACCTGACACGGGCCGGCTGAAGCCGGCCCCCACGACCGAAAAGTGACGACGCAGCTTGACGTACGTAGGGGCCGGCTTTAGCCGGCCCATCGTGGATCCAGGATGCGGATGCCGGGATCAGCACCACCGCGACGATCGGGACGAGCACGCTCGTCATCGCGTGGACCGGCGCCAACCAGCTGACCTGCCCTGACGCGGGAATCCCACGTCTCCACGCGGGTCCGAACTGCTCCCCCCTGTCCCCCCAACCGGATCTGTTTGGTGGCGGGCGAAGCCCGAATCCCCAACCGGGACCCCCGCCGCGCGTTCTCTGCGCGGTGGGGTGGAAGTCCCGAATACCGGCTTTCGAAAGCAAGGCGAGGACGTGATCCTGCCCCCATCGCGGCGGATCACGTTTCGAAGCTGGTCAACAGCTCTTGCCACAATGCCCGCACGTCCGGACGCACATCCTCAATGTGCGCCTCGACATCTCGAATCACGAGATCGCGATCCGTAATGGCCAGCAAGGCCGCCGCGTCTCGCAGGTCCAGATAGCCGCCCGCCGCCAGCTTCAACAAGATCAGATCGCCGGTCGTCGGCACGCGGATCGGGGCACCGCCGACCTCCAGCAGTTGGGCGCGCTCGATGACCTGCGCTTCCCATTGCCACTTCGCGACCACGACGTCCACGTCCGATCCGTCGGTGAGCAGAATGTGCACCACCCCCCCGAGGGGATCGTCTGCGTCCCCGCGGCGTGCGTCGATCACCGCCCCCTCGCGCTCGAGGTCCGCCCACGTACCCGGTGCCAGCACCCGGATGTCGCTTGTCAGGAGATCGACGTCGACCGTGAACCGCGGATACCCTCGCGCCGCCATCGCGTGTGCGCCAATCAGGGCGTATGGTGCGCCGAGCGCATCGAGCACCCGTCGAACCGGCTCAGGGTTCATCCGCCTCCGCACAGGCAGATAATCGGCGGCCGAGTCGCCGCGTCGCCTTGATGCGTGTCACCGCCGCCCGACGATCGACACGGTGCGTCGCCATGTAGGACGCCAGTCCGTCTTCGCTCAGTCGCACCGCCAGGCGCACGCGCTCGCCCGGGGTCATCACCGCGAACCGTTCCATGCGCTCCCGCGCGATCGCGTTGGCGATCCTGCTCCGCATCACGTGAGTATACGAGCGACCGGACGGACCCCCAAATACGTTGGGCGTCAATCGAGGTTCGCTGCGATAGGATTTGACCTGATGTCTGATTCGTCGGGTCTCGCCGGCCGTGCGGCCGTGGTGACGGGCGGCGGGCGAGGGGTCGGCGCCGAAGTGGCGCGGCTGCTGGCCGCCGACGGCGCGTCGGTACTCGTGGCCGCGAGGACCTCGAGCGAGATAGAGCGCGTTGCCATGGAGCTCCGGGCAGCCGGAGCCAACGTCAGCTCGACAACCTGTGACGTGTCCGATCCCGGGGCTGTCGATCGACTCGCCACGTGCGCGCGGGAAGCCCTCGGCCGCATCGACATTCTCGTCAACAACGCCGGGGTCGCCACCGCCGCGCCGCTGTCGCGCACGACGCTCGAGGAATGGAACCGGATCATGGCGATCAACGCCACCGGCGCGTTCCTCTGCATGCGGGCGTTCCTCCCGGGAATGCTCGAACGTCGGTGGGGGCGCGTGGTCAGCGTGGCGTCAACCCTGGCTCTGACCGGCTATCGCTATACAGCCGCTTACACGGCATCCAAGCACGCCCTCCTCGGGTTGACGCGCGCCGTCGCCGCCGAGGCGGCCGCGCACGGCGTCACCGTGAATGCCATCTGTCCAAGTTACCTTGACACGCGCATGACCGAGGAGACGCTGACACGCATCACGGCCAGGACCGGCCGTTCGCGCGAGGAGGCACTGGAAGCGGTTACCGGGCAGAATCCGCAGAAGCGGCTGATCGCCCCGCAGGAGGTCGCCGCCGCAGTCGTGTACCTGTGCAGCGACGCAGCGGCCAGCGTGAACGGCGCCGCGCTCGTGATCGATGGAGGCGAATTGCGCCGATGAGTGCTCTCCTCTGCGGGCGCGACGACGCGGCGGGCGTGGCCACGCTGACGCTGAACCGACCCGAGCGGATGAACGCGCTGACGTTCGAGGTCTACGACGAGCTGCGCCGGACCGTCCGCCGCCTGGGCGAGGAGCCGGGTGTTCGTGCGATCGTGCTGACGGGCGCCGGTTCCGCCTTCTGCTCGGGCGGCGACGTGCACGACATCATCGGCGCGCTGTTCGGCCGCGACTACCGCGGGCTGCTCGAGTTCACGCGCATGACGTGCGACCTCGTCCTCGCGATGCGGCAGTGCCGGCGGCCCATTGTCGCGGCGCTGAACGGCACCGTGGCCGGCGCCGGCGCCATGATCGCCGCGGCCGCCGATCTCCGCGTGGCGGCGTCCACGGCGCGCATCGCATTCCTGTTCACGCGCATCGGCCTCTCGGGCGCGGATATGGGCGCCGCCTGGCTCCTCCCCCGCATCGTCGGCTTCGGGCGCGCGACGGAAATCCTCATGACCGGTGAGTTCCTCAGCGCGGACGAGGCCTACAGGATTGGCTTGTACAACCAGGTCGTCGAGCCCGGAGAGCTGGAAGCGGCGGCGCGTGCACGAGCCGAGGCGCTGGCTCGCGGCCCCGCGTTCGCGCTCGAGATGACGAAGGACGCCTTGAACCGCGAGGCGCACATGGACCTCGTCAGCGCACTCGAGTCGGAAGCGCAGATCCAGGCGTCGCTGATGATGCACCCGGACTTCCGCGAAGCGTATGACGCGTTCCGCGCGAAGCGGCCTGCGAAGTTCCTGTGAGTGTGCTCCAACCTCGTTATGCATCAGGAACAGAATTGCGGATGACCGCCGGCGCCGCTGTGACCGCCGCCGCATTCCTGGACGAGGCGCACGTCGAATGCGCCTCCGCCATTGCTCGCTGGACGCGCGATCATTTGCTGCAGCGCGAGGAGCCGCGCGCCGACGAGGAGGCGCGCCGGGAGGCGCGTGCCCTCGTCGGCGAGCTTGGGTCGGCGGGGTGGTTTTCCGCCATCGCGCGTCAGGATCTTCGAACGCTCTCGCTCGTCCGGGATGCGGTCGCCGCAGCCAGCCCGCTCGCCGACGCTGTCCTGGCACTCCAGGCGTTGGGCGGCACGCCGATCGTCCTCGCCGGGTCCGCGCGGCAGCGCGACGAGTGGCTGGCGCCGATCGTCGGTGGCCGCGCGATGGCCGCCTTCGCCATGACCGAGCCCGATGCCGGCTCCGATGTCGCGGCGATGCACACGGCAGCGCGCCGCGACGGGGCCGACTGGGTCCTCGACGGCGAGAAGCACTTGATTTCCAACGCGGGGCTCGCGGATGTCTACGTCGTTTTCGCGGTGACCTCGCCCGGCGAGGGCAGCCGCGGCATCTCGGCCTTCCTGGTCCCGGCCGATGCGCGCGGCCTCGCGTTCGCGGGAGCGCAAACCATGGCGGCGGCGCACCCGCTCGGACGGTTGCGGTTCGACGGCTGCCGCGTGGGCGGCGACGCGCTGCTCGGCGAGGTCAATCGCGGGTTCACGCTCGGGATGACGACGCTGGATCGCCTGCGACCGACCGTCGGGGCCGCGGCGTGCGGGATGGCCGCGCGCGCCCTGGACGAAGCGATCGCGCGTGCCGCCACGCGGCGGCAGTTCGGGCGCCCGCTCGGCGACCTGCAGATCATCCGCGAAAAGCTCGGCCGGATGGCGACCGAGCTCCAGGCGTCGCGACTGCTGGTGTATTACGCGGCATGGCTGAAGGACCGTGGCGCCGATCGGATCACGGTCGAGGCGGCGATGGCCAAGAGCTACGCCACCGAAGCCGCCCAGCGCATCATCGACGACGCCGTGCAGATCATGGGCGGAGCGGGCGTGCTGCTCGGCAATCCCGTGGAGCGCCTGTACCGCGCGGTGCGGGCGTTGCGCATCTATGAAGGCGCCACCGAGGTCCAGCGGCTCATTGTCGGCGCGGCCCTGCTGAAAGACGGAGCGGAGGTGTGACGAGGCCGCTCGAGATCGTCTGCATCGGCGGCGGCCCGGGATCGCTCTATTTCGCCCTGCTGATGAAGAAGGCGGATGCACGGCACCGCGTTCGCGTGATCGAGCGGAATCGGGCGGACGACACGTTCGGGTTCGGCGTGGTGTTCTCCGACGCCACGATGGCCGGGATCGCCGAGGCCGACTCGGACGCATACGGCTGCATCGCGGAACACCTGGTGCACTGGGACGACATCGACGTGCACTACCCAAAATGGCACCGCTCTCATGGTGGCGGTGCCGAGAGCAAGCGACACGCCGCCGGCGGCGAGTGCAGCGATCGGGGCCATGTCTTGCGATCCACGGGGCATGGCTTCAGCGGGATGAGCCGGCACACGCTGCTGCGCGTGCTTCAGGAGCAGGC
>DATDHP010000350.1:0-1800 GCA_036521515.1 Vicinamibacterales bacterium | reverse complement strand
GTGGTCGGGCGCCGCTGTGCTGCTCTTCATCGAACGTGTCGGTCGGCGCGTGAAAGCGGTGGCGGCGCCAGCCATAGCAGGTGTTGCGAACGATTCTGAGGAACCAGACACGCCCATCGCGGCCGCTGAATGTTCCGAAGTAGCGGAAGGCGCGCAGCGACGCTTCCTGCACCACGTCTTCCGCATCGTGTTCATCCCGCATCAGCCAGCGCGCCAGCCGACAGGCGGCGCCGAGATGCGGAAGGACGACCGCGTCAAAGCTCCCACTGATTCCATGCGCCGTTGCCAGTCGATCAAATCGGTTACTCATCGAAGGCTCCGAAACCTGGCGGGCGTCACGCGGACCGTGATCGGCTCGGAATCGATGAATCCCGCGGTCCTCAGTGACAAAGGTGATCGGCTGCGTACCGGTTGCCATGTGGCCAGTGTGGCGCGCGAACCAGACGGCGCCCACCGACAACGCCCGCACGGGACTCGTACGGCGACCGTACACGACGGGTATGCGGTGACGGCGTCATCACCTGCCCGTGCGGGATCACTTTGCGCGGAGCCGAAGGCGTTCGCGACCTGCTGACTACACACAGGAGGAGCTCGCCACAATGACGTGCGCACTCTTCTCCCGGTGGCGGTGCGGACGTTCGTCTTGCGTAAGGCGTTACGCATCGAGTAACGCCGATTGCTGGTGGGCTCGCTTTCTTCAACAGCGGGGCGTCCTCACCCGGGCGGAGAACATGTCGCGGTCTGTACGGGTGTACGGGCGCCGTGCGGGCACTGTGCGTGGTCATCGGCTGGCCCGCGCTTCACACTCGTCGCAGGCGTTGAACGTGGCGGCGCCACGACTGCGGCCATCGCCGACTGTCGGGTCTGGACGGCGTTGAACGCAGCGACACAACGCCCCACAGGAGGATCCAATGACAGGGACCCCGTCCTCTCTATTCAGGATCGCCGTGTTCGTTTCGGCGATCGCGTTCTACATGTGGGCGTGGCGCGACAACCCGAACGGAGCGTTCGTGGATTGGAATCCTCGCGTCTCATGTGACGGGCTCTGAGCGCGGTTGCGCGGAAGGACACGTCGTGGAACGGGACTATCTGTCGCGACGATCGCTGCTGCAGGCCATCGCTGCAACGATCGGCGCCGCCGCTCTGCCAGTGGGTTGGGCGGAGATCGCGGAGGCTGCACGCGCCGCTGCACAGCTGGCCGGCGCGAAATGGTCGTTGCTCAGCGCCGTCGAGGCGTCGGACATCGACGCCGTCACCGCGCAGATCATTCCGACCGACGACACCCCCGGTGCGCGTGAGGCGGGCGTCGTCTACTTCATCGACGCCGCGCTGGCGACGTTCCTCTCACAGCTCGCCGGCGATTATCGGGCGCAGCTGGCGGAGTTTCAGGCGGCGTTGCGGAAACAGTATCCGGGCGTCGCTTCGTTTGCGTCGCTGACGTCCGAACAACAGGTCGAGCACCTGCGAGGTGTCGACCGCACGACGTTTTTCGAGACGACACGCCTGCTGACGCTCCTGGGCATGTTTGCGCTGCCTGCCTGCGGCGGCAATCGCGACGCCATGGGATGGAAGCTTCGCGTCACGTACAGGGATCATCCGGACGACCTCGCGAACGCGCGATTCCTGCAGGATCGCGGCGCCGAGATACTCGAAGCGGCTGGCGCCCTGAGGGTCACGAAGGCGCCGGTGACCGAGCAGACGTCCTCGATGCACCTCCTCGGCACCTGCCGCATGGGCAACGAGCCGGCGACATCGGTGGTCGACAAATACCATCGCAGCCACGACGTGCCGAATCTGTTC
>DATDHP010000349.1:0-7495 GCA_036521515.1 Vicinamibacterales bacterium | reverse complement strand
GCAGAGCGCGTTCCTCGAGGGGCTGCAGGACCGCACGGTGACCGTCGGCAAGGAGACGTACGAGCTGCCGGCGTTCAGCTTCGCCATCGCGACCATGAACCCGATCGAGCTCGGGCAAGGGACATTTCCGCTCTCGGAGGCCGCGACCGACCGGTTTGCGATCATGGTGAACATCGGCTACCTGCCGCCGGAGGAGGAAGCCAGGCTCGTGAACTTCGACTTCAAGCGCGTGCGGCTCAATTCGCTCATGTCGAAGGAGCGCATCATCGAGCTGCGGTCCGCAATCGGCGAGCACGTGTTCCTGCACGAACGAGTGGGACAATACATCCAGCGTCTCGTCGCTGCGACGCGCCCGTACAACGCGGACGCCGAGTGGTACCACCACTCGCCGTCGGAACTGGTGGAGCGCGGTGTCGACCTCGGCGCGTCGCCGCGCGCGATCATTGCGTGGGGCCGTCTTGGCAAGGTGTGGGCGCTGCTCGTCCGCCGCCGCACCGAGGTCTATCCCGAGGACATCCAGGACCTGGCCCCCTATGTGCTCAGTCACCGCATCTGGCTGGGACCGCATGCAGCCAGCCACGGCCTGACGACGGAGAACGTCATCAGGGACGTCGTGGAGCGCGTGCCCGTGCCATGAGCCGGTTCCTGCCCGACCTCACCGGCGCCGCGCGGTCGTTCAAGGGCGGCGGCGCGCATCACGAGGACGCCGCGCCGCTCATCAGCCTCAGCGACGTGACCGAGATCGAGCTGCTCATCCTGCGACGGATGCGGGACGTGACCATCGGCGATCACCGCAGCCTCTCGCACGGCTCGGGCTACGACTTCGTCGGCCTGCGGGACTGGCAGGCGGGCGACCGGTTCTCCACCATCGACTGGCCGCAGTCCACGCTGACCAACTTCAGCCCGCTGATCGTGCGGGAGTTCGAGCAGCCCAGCACGGCCTCGGTGATCGTGGTGGCCGACGCCTCGCTCTCGACGCGCTGCGGCGTCAACGGCGTCCCCATCGCCGCCGCCATCGCGCGCGTCATCGCCACCATCGGCATGTCCGCCGTCTTCTTTCAGGACCTGTTCGGCCTGATGACCATCGACCCGGCCCTCCAGCAGCTGTCAGCCGCGAGGCCACGCATCGGCAAGAAGCAGGTGATTCATTGTCTTGACGCGTACCAGTACGGCCGTGGCCTGCAGGAGGTGCGGCAGAGCGGCAGCCTCAGCACGACGCTCGCCTCGTTCATTCGGAAGACCGCGCTCGTGCCGTTCGTGTCGGACTTCCTCGTCGATGACCCGCGCCGCGTGCTGGGCGAGCTGTCGCTCCTCAGCTCGACGCATGACGTGTTCGTGGTGCTGATTGACGCCGCATTCGCGTTCGAGCTGCCGGCCGTCTCCGCCGGATGGATCGAGGCATTCGACGTCGAGACGGGGCGTTCCCGCCTCATGTCGCGGCACGCGCTCGCGCGCATGGCCGATCGGGTGCGCCGCTGGCAGGACGAGGTGGCGGCGATGGCGAAGGATGCGGACCTCGACGTCGTGCGCATCGGCAGCGACGCCCTGGCCGGCGATCTGGCCCTCGCGGAATTCGTCGCTGAACGACGGCTGCGCAAAGTGAGCTAGCAATGCCCAAAGCCCAATGCCCGATGCCGGCTGCCCGACGCAAGCGTTTCCTTTCGTTGTGCATTTTGCATTGTGCATTGTGCATTGACGCCGCGCGCGCCCAACAGGCGACGGAGAACGTGACCCTGGCGCCCATCGAGTGCTGGACGCGCACGAGCACGAGCGCGGTTCGCGTCGGCGAGCGCTTTGACCTCGTCCTCACGTGCGCCGTCGTCGAAACCGAGTCCACCACCGTCGTGCCCGATCAGTCGCGGCTCGACCCGGGCGTCCTGCAGGTGCCCCCCTTCGAGGTGGTGAGCGGGTCGCAGGCGGCCGACCTGCGGACGCGGACGCATCGCTTGTTTCAGTACGATTACGTGCTGCGCTACCTCGGCGAGCAGATCGGCGGAGATATCGAGCTGCCTGGAGCGACCATCAGCTACCGCGTGCAGAGCCGCATGCAGGGCGACGCCGCGGTGGAGAGCCGCGATCGCCAGTACATCCTGCCATCGACACGGATCCATGTGGCCTCGCTGGTTCCGGCAGCGGCAAAGGACATCCACGACGCGCTGCCGCCGACGTTCCGGGCGATCGAGGAGCGGCGCTTTCGCGCCACCTTCCTGCGCATCGTCTCCTGGGTCGTGCTCGGCGTTGGCGGCGTGATGGTGGCCTGGGCGCTGGCCGCGCTCATCAGGCGGCCGCGGGAGGCGGGGGCCGTGGCGCGCCGGGTGGCGCGGGAAGCGGCGGTCCTTCGGGCCGCCTCGCGCGAGCTCGAGCAGGTGCGACGGCAGCGGCAGGTCGATGGGTGGACGGCCGACCTCGCGGCGCGCGCGCTGGCGGCATTGCGCCTGGCCGGCTCGTACACCCTGGGCCGGCCCGTCGCGCAGACTCCGGCGGCTGCCGGAACGCCGCCGGCCCCGGGGCAGCTTCGCGTGCCTTCGATCCTGCCGGGCAGGCGCGGCATGATCGTCTCCGGGTCCGCCACTCCGGAAGCGGTCGCACTGCAGCTGAGGCACGCGGAGCGCGCCGGAGCCCGAGTGGACGAGCGCCTGCGCGATCTGCAGGTCGCGCTCGAACGACTTGGCGCTGCGGCGTACGGACGCAACGGCGTCGCATCGGACAGCACGCTCGACGAGGCGCTGGAGCGCGGGAATCGCGCGCTGCGCCACGTGGCACGGCGATACACCTGGCCCGCGCGCGCCGCGCGCGCCGCGCGCCAATCAGTCACCGAGGTACGAGATCGGGCGTGGGCACGCTGACCGAGATCGCGCGGCTCGTGGCGTCCCTGTGGACCGAGTGGCAGCAGGTCACGGTAGCCGACCTGCGTTTCCTGCGCGCCGACACCGCTCGTCTCTCGCTCGTCGCGCTCATCGGGCTGGCCGTGGCGATGCTCGCCCTGCGCTCGACGATCAGGCGCCGATCCGGCGAGCAGCGCGTTGCTCTGCCGGCAATCCTCGCGTCGCTCCAGCCAACGTCGCTGGCGTTCGTCCGGCACGTTCCGCTGCTGCTGGTGATGGCCGGGCTGCCATGGCTCGTGCTGGCGTTGGCGGACCCCTACTCGGTGCTGCGCCAGCGTCAGGAAACGTTCCCCGGCCGCCGCATCTGTCTGATGATCGACGCCTCCTCCAGCATGGTCCGGCCGTTCACGGCGCCGACGCTCAGGGCGGGCACGGGATCGCAGGCGTCATTCTTCACGACGGTCAAGGCGGCGGAGCGATTCGTCGAGCTGCGGACACAGGGCAGATACAAGGATTTGATGGCCCTCGTCGAGTTCGGCGATCAGGCATATGTGATCACGCCGTTCACGACCGACTACGACAACATCAAGCTGAGCCTCTCGCTCATCGGCGACTTCAGCGAGTTCATCCGCTTCCCGGACCAGGGCACGCTGCTCGGCAATGCCGTGCGCCAGGGCGTGAGGCTCTTCGAGGCGTTCGACTACCTGGAAGCGTCCGGAAACCTGATGGTCCTGTTCAGCGACGGAGAGGACTCGAGCGTGATCGCCAGCGGCACGCCGGTCGCCGACATCGTCCGTGAGGCGGTGCGGGCGGAGGTGCCCGTCTATTTCGTGCGTACGCGCTACGGCCGCGAGTTCGGCACGCTGGTATCCGACGCGGAGTGGAAGGCGGCGGTCGAGGAGACCGGCGGCCGTTTCTACGCCGCTTCCGACGAGACCGCGATCCTGCAGGCGATTCGGGACATCGATCGCCTCGGCACGGGACGCATCGACCTCACGCAGTACGTGCGTCAGGAGCCGATGTATGCGCCGTTCGCGCTGATTGCCGCTGCGTTGTGGTCGCTGGCCGTGGCGCTGGCAATGACCGTCCCGGCGTTCAGGAGGTTTCCGTGAATGTGAAGAAGATGCTCGTGCGCATCGTCATCGCCGCCGTACTCCTGGTGCTGGCCGTGGGCTTCCGGCGCGCCGCGGCGATAGAGGACCGGCTCGCCAGCACACAGGAGCAGTTGATGACGCAGACGGCCACCGTCACGCCGGCGGCGTACGACGAGGTCGAAGATGCGCTGGCGTTTGCCACGCGTATCCCGCTCGTCGGCAGGTCGTTGCTCGATGAGGTGCGTGTACAGCGTGCGCAGGCGGCGTACTGGAACGGCGACTATGCGGCGGTGGCGTCGCTCGCCGCCGGCCCGCCGGCGCCCGCCGCGGTGGAGGCGGAGAACGAGGATCCCGACCTGATGTTCCTCGCGGCCAACGCGTCGTATCGCCGCACGATCCAGTCAGGCGCCGAGCGCCCGGTCATGCTGCGCGCCCTCGACGATGTGCTGAAGCGGTATGGCGACGTGCTCGACGCGGACCCGGAGTACACGGGCGCCGCGTACAACTACGAATTCGTCGGCCGCCTCCGGACCGCGCTCGCGCGCGGCCGGCCATCCGACGCGATCGCCAGCGAGAGGCCGAACATGCACGGCGACGAAGGCAATCCACCGCAGGGCACGAAGCCGCCCGAGTTCAACGTCATCGTCCCCATGCGCCCGGACGAACGGCAGGAGCAATTCGACGCCGGGGTGGGTGGCGTCACTCGACGAAGAGGGTGATGTGACGTGTGTCGTTCCCGCTTCCCGGTTCTCACTTCTCAGTTCGTGTTCAAGGTTCGTTGTTCGGTTCGGGGTTCGGAGTTCGCGGTTCGGGGTTCGGAGTTCGGGGTTCGGGGTTCGGAGTTCGGAGTTCGGGGTTCGGAGTTCGCGGTTCGTGTGGCTTCCGGCTTCAGCCGGAAGGCTTTCATGTCTCCGTGTCTCCGTGTCTGGCACCCCACCGCGCAGGCCCGGGGCCCCCACCGCGCACCCATGCGCGGTGGGGTGGAGGCGTGCGCGGCGGGGACGCCGCTCTCCGTGGCCCGTGGGAGTGAATGGCGTTGAGCTCTGATTGGAGCACGTTGCAGTTCGGGGAGCCCCGGCTCCTGTGGCTGCTCGTGTTGCCGGGCGTGCTGCTGGTCCTGCTCGTCCGCCAGGCGATCGAGCGGCGCAGCGACGCGGGGCGGCTCGCCGCCACGCGCCAGGTGCCGGTCCGCGAGCGCTTCCCTGTCATCGGGGACACGCTGTTCTGGCTCAGCGTCATCGTGGCGACGGCGCTGCTCTTCGTCGCCCTCGCGCAGCCGCGCGTCGTGGTGTCTGAGGTGCGGCGCGCCGGCGTGGACATGGTCGTGCTGCTCGATGCGTCGGCGTCGATGCACGTGCGTGACGTGGAGGGCAACCGGTGGCAGCGCTCCATCAGGTTCCTGCGCGCGCTCGGTGATTCGCTGCGGTGGGACGAGGACCGGATGGCGCTGACGATCTTCGCGCACATCGCGGCGCCGCAGGTCCGCCTGACGCGCGATCCCAACACGTTCTTTTTCTTCCTCGACCACCTGTCGGACAGTCCTCCGTTCCGGCTCGAGGACGACACGAGCTGGGACACGAACATCGCCCTCGGCATCGAGTGGGGGCTGCGGCTGATCGAGAGGGATGAGGAGCTGCGTGGCAAGTCGCCAAACGCGAAGCAGTTCGTGCTGCTCACCGACGGGCAGGCATTCAGCGGCGTCGTCGAGGACGCGTTGAAGCTGACCCGTGCCCGGAACGTCCCGGTTTTCGTGGTCGGCGTGGGCTCGCTGCAAGGCGGCGTGATCCCGGATCCGAAGCGCGTGGCCAATCCCGAGGAGCCGATCATCAGGTCGGCGCTCGACCGCAACTCGCTCAACGTCATTGCGACCACGAGCGGCGGCCGGTATCTCGAGCTCGATCGCGACAGTGACGTCGCCATCGCCAACCAGATCATCGACCTCGCCCGCCGGCGGTCGGTCGCCGCGGCGCCCGAGCCGACCATGGAGGCGATGTACTGGCCGCTCCTGTTTGCCGCGGCCTGCGCGGCGGTTGCCGGCCTGCTGTTCCTGCGCGACCGCTCCGAGCTGTGGATTCAAGCAGTTGGCGGAGGACTGGTGCTGGCCGTCGTCAGCTCGTGGCTACGATGAAGTTCCCTGTTACGGTAGTGCGGGGGTTTTAACCCCCGCGTTCGGACGCGCGGTAGCCCTCGCCGGGGGCTGAAGCCCCCGCGCTACGACCGACAGATTCCTGCCGGTCGCAGGCAGCGGGCAGCCGGCAGCCGCTTCTCGTATAATCGGCGCGCTATGAAAATCATGTGCGGTCTCGTGGCGCTGGTGTTGACCGCGTCGGTCCCGCTGAGCGCGCAAACGTCTCGCACGTTCAAGACACGTCTTTCAACGGTGCCGGTGGAAGCGGCCACATTCGCCGCGCTGACGGGCGCGTCGGGCGCCGTCACCGCGGTGCTGACCGGCAACAGGCTCGTTGTCAACGGCACCTTCAAGGGCCTGCAGACTCCCGCGACGGTCGCGCGGCTGCACGTCGCGCCGAAAGCGATGCGAGGGCCGGCGATGCTCGATCTCATCGTGACGAAAGCCACGAGCGGGACGATCACCGGGGACCTGATGCTCACACCGATCCAGGCGGACCACCTGATGCGCAACCGGGTTTACGTTCAAGTCCACAGCGAGAAGGCCCCGGACGGCCACCTCTGGGGATGGCTTCTCCCGTAGGAGCAGGCAATGAATCTGACACGCGCTTCCTGGCTATGTGCACCCCACGGCGCAAGCGTGCGCCGTGGCGGCCCCGCTTTGTTTGCGGCGGCCTTCGCCGCCGCTCTCGGCATCGTGGTCACCGGACAGCAGCCCACGGAGACTGCCGTCTACACGCTCGAGCAGGCTAACGCTGGACGGGCCGCCTACAACACGTATTGCGCCACGTGCCACCGGCCCGATCTCGGCGGCCAATTCGAGGCGCCGCAGCTGGCCGGCGGCAATTTCATGAACACGTGGCGCGAGCGCACGATGGCGAACCTCGTGGCGCGAATCGACGAGACGATGCCACCCGGCAACGCGGGCGCCGTCAGCCAGGCGATGGCCACCGATATCGCCGCCTTCATCCTGCAGGCAAACGGCGGTGTGCCCGGTACGCAGCGCCTCGCCCCAACGACGGCGGCGCGCTTCGCCGACGTCGGCATGCGGCAGGCCCCACCCGTCTTGGCGGGCGCGCCAGCGGCGGGGCAAGCGCCCGCCGCTGCGGCCGCGCAGCAGCCGACCGGCCTTACCCTCGCCGGCGAGGTCCCGAACTACGTGCCGGTGACCGACGAGATGCTGCGCAACCAGCCGGCCGGCGACTGGCTGATGGTGCGGCGCAACTACCAGGGCTGGAGCTACAGCCCGCTGAACCAGATCAATCGCGACAACGTCAGGAATCTCCGCCTGGCGTGGGTGTGGGCGATGGCCGATCCCGGCGAGAACCAGCCGATGCCGCTCGCGCACAACGGCATCCTCTACCTGGTGAACACCAACAACATCATCCAGGCGCTCAACGGCCGCGACGGCGAGCTGATCTGGGAATACCGCGCCGGTCCCTACGACGG
>DATDHP010000348.1:0-13572 GCA_036521515.1 Vicinamibacterales bacterium | reverse complement strand
GGCCTCGAACCTGGCGAGCGACTCGGACTCGAACCCGAGCTTCGTCATGTCGAGCATCAGCTTGTCCTTGTCGAGCAGACGCATGACGATCTTCTCGCCGAAGAGCGTCGGCAGGCAGGACACGCGGAAGTCGATGTCCTTCGGCACGCCGTTGTCCTGGAAGCGGATCTTGATGCGGCCGTCCTGCGGCAGGCGCTTCTCGGCGATGTCGAGCTTCGACATGATCTTGATGCGCGAGGTGATCGCATCGCGGAACTTCATCGGCGGCTGCATGACGTTATAGAGCAGCCCGTCGATGCGGTAGCGGACCCTCAGCTCCTTCTCGTACGGCTCGATGTGGATGTCGCTCGCGCCCTTCTGGATCGCCGACATCAGCACCACGTTCACCAGCTTGACGACCGGCGCCTCCACGCCCTGCCTGGCGAGCATCTCGGCGCTGATCTCCTCCAGATCCTCGAGGACCTCGACGTCGCCGGTGTCAGTGGGGATCGGCATCTCCTCGAGCGCCTTGCTGGCCACTTCGAGGGCGCTCGGCGCGGTGGCCGCATCGGCGTTGCCGGAGGCCTTGCCGTAATAGCGCGCGATCGCCTCGATCACCGCCGTTTCGGAGGCGACAACGGGCTCGACGTTGTACCCCGTCATGAACTTGATGTCGTCCATGGCGAAGACGTTGGTCGGGTCGGTCATCGCGATCGTCAGCGTGGCGCCGGAGCGCGCGAGCGGAACGATCTGGTACTTCCGGGCAGTGTCGGCGGGAACGAGCTTGATGACGCCGGGGTCGATCTCGAACTGGCCGAGCGAGATCGAGGGGACGCCATACTGCTTGCTGAGGAGGGCCGTGATCTCCTCGTCTTTTACATACTCGAGCTTGACCAGGTTGAAGCCGAGCTTCCCCCCGTGCTGGCGCTGATAATTCAGCGCCTCCTGGAGTTGCTCGGGCGAAATGCGCTTCTCTTTGAGAAGCAGTTCTCCAATTCGAACGGCCATCTAGTGTTCACGGGCCTTTGGTGCAACAGTCCCGCTTATACCCGGACTGACAATTTCTGTCAAAACGATACCCGCGTCGCCACGCCCCATCCCCGGTCGCCGGACGACCCACCCCGGACCACGTGACCGTCGATGTAGAAACCCGACCGTGGAGACACGCTGAGACCCGCTGTCCCAGCCTGGTCCTCCACCCCAACCGTATTGAATCGGGCACCAGCCCGAATACCGAGACGACGAGTAAAGAGCCACTGCTCGCCGCCTACCGCAACCACCCGCCGGTCCCCTGACGCCGTTTCGTACCTGGTGACGTCCAGGTCGACGGCCACGGTGAGCGGCGTGCCACTCGTCCTTGCCAGGTCGAAGGCGGCACCTGCACGCACCTGCCGCGGCAGCGTGAACGCGCCCTCGCCAAACTCGGGCTCCGTCATATTCCGGCCCACGATCCCCAGCCGCAGAGGACCGGTGACAACCAGTGCACCGACATCGAGGTCGAAGTGGTCGTCCGCTTCGCCCCCCTCGAGATCTTCTCCAAGATCGAGCAGCTCCGACGGCGGCAGCGTGGCGGCTTCAGCCGCCGCCACCTCGGTGGTTCGGAGGGTTCCCCGCACATACTTCAACGTGGTTCCGACGTGGATTCCGGGAAGCAGTGTCTGAAGAAGCGTCGCTCCGAACTGGCGCACCGCAAGCGATTGGACAGGTACTCCAGCCCCTCTATCTTCTCGGTCTGCGTCCCCGGCCCCTGTAGGGTCGAACGGCCGTATGTCAGTGATTTTCAAGCGGTAATAGCTGAAACCGAAGGGAGGCGTACCAAGGGCGAACCACGTAGCCTGGTCTCGTCGGGCCGGGAGCTCCTCCGTGACCTCCGTTGTCGCCCGGGCCAGTGCAGTGTCGAGAAAGGGACCATCCGCGAGGCCGGCCGGATTCCACCATGTGGCGCTGCTATCGTTGGCGACGGCGACGAAGGCACCGCCCATGCCTTGCGCACGGCTACCCACGGCTTCGAACACCTGGGCGGCAGCAGAGTCAGCGAGACTCGCGAGGAAGAATCCGCAGATACACGCACGGCGGGACAACGAGCCGATATGCATATCTGGGCAGTTTAGCTTTGAACTCTGCAGCCGGCAGCCGGGAGCGGGCAGTTCGCAGTGGATTCAATTCGCGGGGCAGGGCTTCGCCCGCCGCATTTGGCTTTGAAAGTTGGGAGTCGGGCTTCCCTGCCGGCTGCCCGCTGCCGCATCCCAGTTATTTAGAGGGCTTCCTGGTGAGCGGAATCCGGCGTTCCCTGGCCTCCCATCTTACGGACGGCACGGCGCTCGCGGGACCTTCCTCGTCAACCGGTTCCGCCGCGCCGATCGCGAGCAGGTAGGAGCCGACAGCGGTACCGATCTCGTAGATCTCACCCACGATGAAGTGATCGAACTGTATGCCGTCAATACTGCCAGTAATGACTCGTGTAATACGGAGACGCACGAAAAGCACCTCTGTGGGGGACGGCGTCAACGGCGGCAACTTACATGCCGGAAGGATGTCTGGGATAATCAGCGATGCACGGGCCGTCACGCAGCTTCCCGCGAGCGCTTGTCCCCGTTGTGGGACGGCAGAACGGTCCAGGCGTCCTTTGCTTGCAGAGTCTCCCCGGGCCGGGCGATAATTTTGAGTAGTCAAAAACCAAGGAACCCGCGGTAAATCTCGACCGTCAGAGGAAAGTGAGTGTCCACCTCCCCCCGGTTCTTCCCTGCCAGCCAGGCGTTCCCGTCGCACGGCGCAGATGCACTGCCGGCACGAGTCACGGGGGTGCTCCGCGCTCCACGCCCGACCTTCACGGCGATTGCACAGTCACCGCGCTGGATCGGCGTTCTCGCGCTGACACTGGCGGTAACCTTTCTCTGCAGGGCTGTGCTCCTCGAAACGGAAGTGGGCCGCCTGGCACTGGTGGATCAGTGGGAGCACAACGCCGTCGCGTTCGGGCAGCCGGTCGATGATGCGCGGTACGCGGCTTTCGCGCGCGCGAGCGAATACGGTGCCCTGTACGCCGGCCTCACCTCGCTGGCCAGCGGACCCGTGCTCGTCTTCGGCCTGTCCCTGTTGCTGATCGCCGTATTCAACGGGATGCTTGGTGGCACCGCGACTTACGGTCAGGTGGTCGCCGTCGTTGCGCACGCCGGCGTGATCCTGGCGCTGCGCCAGGCAATCGCTGCGCCCCTCGACTATGCACGCGAGACGCTTGCGAGCCCGACGACGCTGACTGTCTTTTTCCCGATGCTCGGCGAGGCTTCTCCGCTGGCGCGCTTCCTTGGCATCATCGACGTGTTCGTGGTGTGGTGGGCAACGGCGCTGGCCATCGGGATAGCGGTGCTGTACCGCCGCCGTGCGGGACTCGTGGTGGCCGGGTTCACCGGCACCTACGTCGCGGCGGCCGCGCTGCTGACGCTTGCCATGGCGCTCGCGGGGGGAACGGCGTGAGACGGCGGACGTGGTGGATCGTCGGCGCGCTCGTGATCATCGCCGCCGTCGCCGGCGGCACGGCGATGTGGTTCCGTGGCCAGGATATGCCCGCGGTCAACGTGGAGGCGCTCCGGAACCGCGACCTCGAGGCAATCGTCTCGGCATCGGGAAAGATCCAGCCGAAGCGGCAGATCAACGTCTCGGCGAACACCGTGGGCCGCGTGACCCGTGTCGCCGTCGAAGAGGGCCAGCGCGTCAAGGCCGGCCAGTTTCTTCTCGAAATCGATCCGCAATCGCTCGAAGGCCAGCTTCAGCGCGGGGAGGCGAGCGTCGCCGCGGCGCGTTCATCGCTGCAGCAGGCGCGCACCAGCGTCGAGCAGGCGAGCGCCACGCTCGATCTGTCCAGGCAGAACCTGAAGCGCCAGCAGGAGCTCTGGAAGGAAGGGCTGACGACGCGTGAATCACTCGAGCGCGCCGAGAACGAGGTCGCCGTGCGGGAGGCCGACCTCAAGGCGCGGGAGCAGGAGATCCAGACGCGCGAGCAGCAGATCCGGCAGGAGCAGGCGTCGCTCTCGACGACGCGCTACAACCTCAACCAGGTCATCATCTCCTCGCCCATGAACGGCATCGTCACGCGGCGCAACATCGAGGAAGGTGAAACGGCGATGATCGGCACGATGAACAACGCCGGCACGGTGCTCCTGACAATCGCCGACATGTCAGTGATCGAGGCGGAGCTCGAGGTCGATGAGACCGACATCCCGACCGTGTCGCTGGGCCAGCCCGCGCGCGTCACCATCGACGCGGTGCCCGACCGGACGTTCCGGGGCCGCGTCACCGAGATAGGCAACAGCCCAATTCAGGGGATGCCTCAGGCCACACAGGGGCAGCAGCAGGCGACGAATTTCAAGGTCGTCGTCACGCTGGAGGAGGAGGTGCCGGACGTGAGGCCGGGCTTCACCGCCACGGCGGAGATCACGACAGCCACGAAGAAGAACGTCGTGTCCGTGCCGATCCAGGCGCTGACCGTCCGCGAGATGCTGTTCGACGCGAAGGACAACCTGGTGCACGAGCCACCGCCTCCGCGCCCGCGCCGCTTCTTCCCCGGCCCCGCGGTCGAGCCGACGGTGGCCGCCTCCGTCGAGCCGCCACCCGGGCACACGAGAAAAGAGACCGAAGGGGTCTTCGTCCTGCGCGACAATCGAGCGGTGTTTGCAGCGGTGAAGACGGGGATCGCCGGCGAGCGGTATTTCGAGGTCACGTCGGGAGTCAGGGCAGGCGAGCGCGTGATCACCGGACCGTTCGCCTCGGTCCGCGAGCTCGCCGACGGCGCCGAGGTGAAGCTGGCGGACACGCCGGCGCGACCCGCGGGGACCCCATAAGGGAGCGCCAGTCACCCCCACGAACCACGGAGACACGGAGGCACGGAGCCATGGACCTTCCGATCTCCGTGTCTCCGTGACTCCGTGGCCCGTGGCAGTGAAAGCCGTTCGACGATGAATCAGATCCTCGAATCCATCGCCATCGCCCTGCAGGCCATCTGGGCCAACAAGCTGCGATCCTTCATGACCGTGCTGGGCAACATCGTGGCGGTGACGTCGATCGTCACGGTCGTCGCGTTGATCCAGGGCATGAACTCGATGGTGTCCAGCGCCATCGTCGACGACGTCGGCGCCGACTCTTTCATCATCCAGCGCCGCCCGCCGGTCCGCTCGCTCGAGGACGAAGAGCGCACCCGCGGCAACCCGCTGATCACGATCGAGGAAGCGAAGGCGATCCGCGACTTCAGTCCGACGATTGACGCGGTGGCCGCGCAGGCGCAGCGGCGAGGCAGCGTCACCTACCGGAACCAGGTCATCGACGGCGTGCAGATCCAGGGGGTCACCGACGAGTACCTGGACTTCGCCACGTTCGACGCCGAGCACGGCCGCATGATGAGCGCCATCGAAGTACAGCGGGCTCGCCCCGTCGTGCTGCTCGGCGCGGAGACGGCGCGGCGAATCTTCGGCGAGATCAACCCGCTCGACAAGCAGATCCGGATTGGCGGGATGAACTTCCGCGTGGTCGGCGTCAGCGCGCGGAAAGGAGCCATCTTCGGCAATTCGCAGGACGCCTTCGCGGTGATCCCGCTCGGCGCGTACTTCAAGCTGTACGGCGCACGCCAGTCGCTCTCGCTGATGGTCAAGCCGGCCTCGCCCGCGGTGTTGCCGATGGCGATGGACGATGCCACGGTGGCCCTGCGCGTGCACAGGCGCATGAAAGCGACCGATCCGAACAACTTCGGCATCTTTACCTCCGACACGCTGCTCGATCTGTACCGGCAGGCGACGACGGGGATCTTCGCGGTCCTGGTCGGGGTCGTTGCGCTGTCGCTGGTGGTCGGTGGCATCGTGATCATGAACATCATGCTCATGGTCGTCAGCGAGCGGACCCGGGAAATCGGCCTGCGAAAAGCGGTGGGCGCGAAGCGTCACGACATCATGTCGCAGGTGCTGACCGAATCGATCACGCTGTCGACGGTTGGCGGCATCATGGGCATCCTGCTCGGCTTCCTGCTCGCGCGGCTCGTTTCTGCCGTGTCGCCGCTGCCGGCGCGGCTCGAACCGTGGTCGATCGTCCTCGGCGTCGGCATCACGGCGGCGGTCGGGCTGTTCTTCGGGGCGTACCCGGCCTCGCGGGCGGCGAACCTCGACCCCATCGAGGCGCTCAGGAGGGAGTGATGACGCGTGTCGTTCCCACTTCTGGGTTCTCACTTCTCCGTTCGTGTTCAGGTTCAACGTTCGGTTCGAAGTTCGGCGCCAGGAGCTCACACGCAGAGCGCCGCGAACCTGAACCCCGAACCTACGAACCGAGAACTGAACCCCGAACCTGAACACGAACCGAGAAGCGAGAACCGAGAAGCGTGAACACGATGATTCATCTGGGCCTCATTCACGAAGTGGTCCTGCTGGCGCTCGACACGCTGCGCACGAACAAGCTGCGATCCGGCCTGACGGTGCTCGGCGTGGTGATCGGCATCACGGCGATCGTCGGCATGACGGCGCTCATCCGCGGCTTCGACCAGTCGTTCCGCGACAGCATCCGCGAGCTGGGGCCGAACACCATCTTCGTCGCCAAGTTCAGCAGCATCAGCATTGTCAGCGGCCGCGATTTCGCGGAACTGGCGCGCCGTCCCAACCTGACGGTGGATGACGCGAAGGCGATCGAGAAGCTCGTTCCGTCGGCGGGCGCGGTGGACGTCTGGCTCGGGGGCTTTGGCGAGGTCACGGAGCGCGTGTTCTACCGGGGGAACCGATCGACCCCGCTCGCCGTGCTCGGCGCCACGGAAGACTTCGCCGCGGTGAACTTCGTCAAGCTCGCCTACGGCCGCTTCTTCACCCGCGCAGAGGTCGACCATCGCCGGCGCGTGGTCGTGCTGGGCAACACGCCGTACGAAGCGCTGTTTGGCCCGAGCGGGACCGATCCGATCGGCAAGAAGGTGCGCGTCGGCGGCGGCGAGTACACCGTCATCGGCGTTCTCGGCAAGCGTCCCTCGGCAGGCAACATGAACTCCGGGCAGGACGACTTGGTCGTCATTCCGCAGTCGACACACCAGATCATGTTCACGCGGAATCAGCAACAGGGCTTTGCCGGCAGCAATCGCGGCAGCGCGATGATCGTCATCGTCCCGCGCGAGGACGCGCGGCCGGGCCAGGCGCTCGCCGAGGTCGAAGAGATCATGCGCATCCGGCACGGCCTCAAGCTGGACGAGGAGAACGACTTCGACATCCTCACGCAGGACGCCATGCTGCGCTTGTGGGATCAGGTCAGCCGGGCGACGTTCCTCGGCCTGGTGGTGATCTCGTCGATCGCGCTGATGGTCGGGGGCATCGGCGTGATGGCCATCATGATGATTTCGGTGACCGAACGGACGCGCGAGATCGGCGTGCGCAAGGCGCTCGGTGCGCGGCGCCGGGAAATCCTGGTGCAGTTCCTCACCGAGGCCATCGTGCTGACCTCGATCGGCGGCCTGCTGGGGATCGCGTTCGGCAGCGCGATCGGCTTGAGCGTCAACCTGGCGACCGGCTTTCCCATTTCATTGCCATGGTGGTCCTTCGCGCTCGGCCTGGGCTTCTCGGCCACGGTCGGGATCGTCTTCGGGATGATCCCCGCCGTCCGCGCGTCCCGCCTCGATCCGATCGAAGCGCTGCGCTACGAATAACGGGTGCGGCTCCCCACGGGCCACGGAGACACGGAGACACGGAGTTCAGCAATCGTGGAAAACCGGGGTCGTAGAGGCCGACCTTCAGGTCGGCCTTCCGGGAGCTGAATTGGGAGAATCGAATTGGGAGTTGGAGCAAGGATCCGATTGGGAGCTCCACCCCACGGCGCAAGCGTGCGCCGCGGGGACCCCGGAGCCGGGAGCTGACTACCCCTCCTTCTCTCCCGTCCGGATCCTGTAGCTCTCGCCCACCGGCAGCACGAACACGCGGCCGTCGCCGATCTCGCCGGTGCGCGCCGCCGAGACGATCGCCTTGATCGCGTCGTCGGCGATCGAGTCGGGCACCACGACCTCGATTTCCATCTTTGGCAGCAGGCTGACGTTGTATTCCTTGCCGCGGTAGATCGCGGTGTGTCCCTTCTGCTTGCCGTGGCCGCGCACCTCGGTGACGGTCATGCCGGAGATATTCAGCTTGGCGAGCGCGTCCTTGACATCGTCGACCTTGTTCGGGCGGATGATGCTCTTGATCAGCTTCATACTGCTCCCTCCAGAGTGCGTTGCAGGTCGGACGTCAGCGCCTGCTGCTCCGCCCCGCTCAGTTTGGCTCCCGCCTTCGTGATGTGGAACACGTCGATCGCCTTCTCGCCTTCGGTGGCGATGAGCACGAGATCGACGTCACAGCCGTGCTGTGAGATCACGCGGCTGATGCGGTAGAGCAGCCCCAGCGCGTTGTCCGCGATGATGTCGAGGATGGTGTAGCGGCCCGAGGTCTCGTTGTCGGCGCGGACGACCGGCGCGAACCGCGGCGCTTTCTTCTGGAACACGCTCTGCTCGCGGCCGCGCAGCCGCGCCGTGACGTCGGACTTCTGCGCCACGACGTCCTGCAGCACCGAGAGCACCTGCTCGTGCGCGTCGCGATTCAACTCCAGGAAACGCTCGTCGTCGGTGAACTGGAAGACGTCCAGCACGAGGCCGCTCGGGTTGGTGAACGCGTTGCCGCGCAGGATGTTCATGCCGAACGACGAGAGCACGCCGCAGATGTTCGAGAAGAGGTACGGCTTGTCGAGCGTCACTACGGCGAGCGTCCACACCGACTCGTTCTGCTCGAGCGAGAGGTGGACCTCGTCGGGATGGATGTCGCGCGCGAGCTGCACGTGGCGGTAGATGGCCTCGCGCGAGAACATCTGCAGATAGCGGCGCGGCAGCCCCTCGAGAAAGCCGGTCAGCTCAGCCTCGGTCACGTCCGCGGGCCGCCCGGCGAGCAGCTCTTTCAGGCCCGCCTGGTTGCGTTCGATGACCTCGTCCGCGTAGCGCTGCGTGAGGTGGTTGTAGGTGTCCACGTAGAGGCGCCAGAGCAGCTCCTCTTTCCACGGCGTCAGCGACTCGGGACTGACGGCCTCCACGTCGGCCAGCGTCATCAGGCAGAGCAGCTTCAGCCGCTCCTCGGTCCCGATGAACTCGGCGAACTCCCTGACGATCTCCGGATCCTCCGTGTCGCGCCTGAACGCGGCGAGCGACATGCGCAGGTGATGGCGGATGAGGAAGAGCACGGTCGCGCGCGCGTCCTGCGTCACGTACAGTCGGTCGAGCACGTCCTCCGCCATCCGCACGCTTTCGAGCGCGTGCTCGTCGTCGCGCCACTTGCCGACGTCGTGCAGCAGGAGCGCCAGCACCAGCAGCTCGGGTGAGCCGAGCTCGTTCAGCACGCTGCGGAACCGCATGCGGTAAGGCTCGGTGGTCGCGGCGAGCCGCTCGAGGTTCCGGATGGTCAGCAGCGTGTGCTCGTCAACGGTGTACTTGTGGTAGAAGTCGCGCACGACCCGCCACGAGATCGCCTGGAACTCCGGGAACACCCGGCCGAGGAGACCGCAGTCGTGCATCTCCGACAGCCGCGCGTAGAGCCCGGGCTTCGGCTTGAGCATCCGGAGGAGCGCGCTGCGGTCCTGCGCTTTCGGAAAGAAGTCGTCGGCACGGTACCGATCGACGTGCTGCTGGATGCAGGACAGCGCGTCCTCGGAGACTTCGGTGCCCGCGTCGATGGCCGCCTGGAACGCCGCCATCCACGAGACGGGCGTGCGGGACGCCTGGATCGGGTCGAGGAACCTGATGCCGTCGCGCGAGAGCCCGAGGTTCGGGCCGACCGGCACCGGCGCCGTGCGTCGCGCCCACTCGAGCGAACGGCTGACGATGCGCGCGTGGCGGAAGTAGTCGCTCATCAGGCGCTCAACGCGCTGCCGCGGTTCGGTGCCGGGATACCCGAGGCGCTCGGCGGCGCGCTCCTGCAGCTCGTGGCTGAGGATGTTGTGGTTGCGCCCCGACTCCAGATGCAGGAACGATCGCAGGCGCAGCAGGAAGTCCTCGGCGTCCTCGAAGCGAGCCAGGTCGGCCGGACCGCGCCGGAGCAGCGACGGATCGGTCAGCACGGCGACGATGCGCGCCGCCGACAGGTCGCGCAGCGCGCCTGGTGCCTCCTTCACGTCCGGCTCGAGCTGGTACAGCGTGGCGTTGAACCTGGCGTGCCGCTCCTCCACGAGCTGCAGGAGTGCCTTGAAGATGAAGGCGTGCGTGGCCGGCTGGTGAAACAGCGTGCTCAGGCGATCGAACAGCCCGCGCGAGCCCGCGACCGGGCGCGCGTCCAGCAGCGCCAGCAGGAACTCGGGATTGTCCGCCTCGAGCTCTGCGAATTCCTCGATCTCGCGCACCTGGTGCCCGACGATCACCCCCAGGTCCCAGAGCGGATGCAGGAACGCCCGCAGGAACCGCTCCTCGCTCGTCCCGATCCGGCCGCCGAACAGCACGAGGAGATCGATGTCCGAGTGCAGGCACAGGTGCCGCCGCCCATATCCGCCGAGCGCGACGATGGCGACGAGATCGTCCGGACCGCCCGCCTCGACGAACAGCTGCCGTAACAGCGCGTCCACGCGGTCGGAGTGGCGCTCGAGCGCGGCGCGTCCCCCGGCGCCGCGGGCGATGTCCGTCCGCAGCTCGTCCCGCGCGGCGTCAAGCGAGGCACGAAGCGTCGACCCGGCGGGCGCAGGCCCGCCCGTGGATGGAGATGACATGGAAAATGAGACTGGTTCGCCAGCGCAGTATACCTGTGCGCGGGCGCGGTGACGTGGCGCGGACCTTCGGGTGCGCGAGGCGGGCCGTAAAGGCCCGCCCCACACACGTGGTACTCGCTAGTAGCTGAACCCGATGCCGAAGGATCCGATCACTTTCGAGCTGTCGTCTCCGTTGATGGCCTTGGTCGTCTCGCCGAGCGCCTGGTATTCGACTCCTCCATGGACGTTCCAGGCGCCAAGACTGGTTGTTCCGCCGAGCGGCACGGTCACGATGCCGGCCACGCTGAAGAACCCGAACGTGTGGTCGACGCCCCCGAGCTCGTAGTAGTCGCCCAGGCTGAGACCGAGCTTGAGCGGGATGGAGATGCCCGCCGCCGACCCCGCATAACCCGGCGCGATGCCCAGTTCCAGGTACTTGCCCGCGTTGAGCCCGCCGTCAGCCTGCCCGCGGCCCTCTTCCGTGTCGAACTCGAACGCGAACAGCGCGTAGGGTTTCAGCGCAGCGCGCCCGAGGTACGCGCTGTCATCGGCGCCAAGTTTGAACGCGAACTCCTTGACCGTCGTAAACATGCTGTTCGGGCTGGTGTAAGCAGTGTAGGTGGTGCCGAGACTGACCCCGCCGCCGAAGCCGAGGGCGAAGGTGGCGTAGAAGTCCGACTCGTACCACAGCTTTCCGTTGGTCGTATTGTCGGAGCCTGTGGGACCCGTATGGAGGCTGTTCCACGTCCCGACATTGATGCCGACGCTCTTCAGACCGCCGTCACCCGAGTAGACGGCGAGTCCGAGATCCGCGTACGGCCACGTGATGAGCCCGGTGTCATCCTGCCGAATCCCGCGGAACATGTACGTGTTCAGGAAGTCGATCCCTCCCGTCACGGTGATGTTGCCCGGGTTGGGGTCGGTCGGCTCCTGCGCCGACGCTGGCGCCGCCAGGCAGGCCACCAGCATCACCGCCGCCAGTCCAGACACTCCGTAACGCACTGCGTGATTGCACGACATCGATTGCTCCTCCCTTGGATGAACGGTCACTCCGAAGCTCTGCTGGTCTTCGTAGAGGCGGGCCTTCAGGCCCGCCTGCCGAGGCCGACCCGAAGGTCGGCCTCTACATCAAGACAAGCGAGGCTGGTCTAAATCTCCGCTCGAGCGGGTTTGAACGCCGGCTTGGTCGCGGCGCCCGTCCCCGGTTCTGACGCCGTGCTCGCGCTGCCCACGTTCATGTAGGCCTCCTCGCCGTGGCCCGTGACATCGACGCCCATGGCTTCTTCAGCAGCGCTGACGCGCAGCGGGAGCACCAGACCCACCAGCTTGAGGAGGACGAAGCTCATGCCGCCGCTGTACACCATGGCGGCGAGCACCGCGGTGGCCTGCACCAGGAGCTGTCCGGGATTGCCGAACAGCGCGCCGTCCGCGACGGTGTTGAGCGCTTTCTCGGCGAACACGCCGGTGAGCAGTGCGCCCACCGACCCACCGACGCCGTGCGCGGCAATGACGTCGAGCGAGTCGTCCAGCGAGGTCTTCGCCCGAACCATCATCGCGAGGTAGCTCGGGATGGCGGCGATGGCCCCAAGGGCGATCGCGCTCATCGGACTGATGAACCCGGCCGCCGGCGTCACGGCGACGAGCCCGACCACGATCGCCGTCGCCGCGCCGACGGCGGTCGGCTTGCCGGAGCGCATCATGTCCAGGAAGGTCCAGACGACCAGCGTCGCCGCGGGCGCCAGCATCGTCGTCACGAACGCCAGGCCGGCAATCGGTGTCGCACCAAGAGCGCTGCCCGCGTTGAACCCGAACCAGCCGAACCAGAGCAGGCCGGCGCCCAGCAGTACGAACGGCACGTTGTGGGGCAGGATAGGGCTCTTGCCGTAACCGGTTCGCTGACCGAGCACCAGCGCAGCGGCGAAGGCGCCGGCCGCCGCGTTGACATGGACGACGGTCCCGCCGGCGAAGTCGAGCGCACCCATCTGCGCCAGCCAGCCGCCACCCCACACCCAGTGCGCGAGCGGCGCATAGACGACGAGCGACCACAGCGAGATGAACGCGACGTAGGCCGGGAACCGCATGCGTTCCACGATCGCGCCGGAGATCAGCGCCGCGGTGATGATGCAGAACGTTCCCTGGAACGCCATGAACAAGACGTGCGGGATCGTGCCCTTCTCGGCGAGGCCGACGCCGCTCAGGAACATGTTCGACAGGTCACCGATCCAGCTGTTCCCGGTCGTAAAGGCCAGCGTGTAGCCGAGAACCGCCCACAGCACGCCCACGAAGCCGAGCGAGATAAAGCTCATCATCATGGCGTTGAGGGCGTTCTTCGATCGCACCAGCCCCCCGTAGAAGAAGGCCAGGGCCGGCGTCATGAGCAGCACCAGTGCCGTGGAGATCAACATCCATGCTGTGTCAGCTTGATTCATCCCTCACCTCGCAGTTGGTCTACGCTGGAGCGCGCCGCGATCGCCGGGCGCGTTGCACGCCGCACGAGCAAGATGAGCGCCACTGTGCGCCTGCGGCGCAAGAGGCGGAGAACATGGCGGTTTTGTTCGGAATTTCGCAGAGATTGCTGGTCTCGCGGGAAAGCTGATAATCATACAAATTTGCAGTATCGACCGCACGAGACAACAAGAGTGTCGGGGGAATCGAAACGTCGCAGGGCCCCGGTTCCGACGAGAGTGGCGGAGCGGTGCACGTATAATACACATTTGTCTGCTAAGGGATCTAAACCAACAGAAATGTACAGGTCACCCACGGCTTGCGGCGTTTACGCGGCCGTGACTATGATCCGCTTCCCACGTCTTGGCCGCCCCCGCCGCGCGCAGGCGTTGCCTGGCGGGGTCGCTGTCCTGGTCGCCGCTTCGCTGGAGCTTCGCGGAGCAGGAGGATACC
>DATDHP010000347.1:0-5008 GCA_036521515.1 Vicinamibacterales bacterium | reverse complement strand
CCAGAACTCGATGGTGGAAGATACCCACCACATCGATAGGAGTCGCGCGATAGTGGCGGACGGAGCTCCCGCCGGCCTCACAACGATATGGTGGGCGTTCAGACTCTGGCCTGCTTCCCGAGTACCCGCTGCCATCAGGCAGCTCGAATTGACCACACTCGCCGCGGCCTTTGTCATGCTCATCGTGCATCGCAGCGGGCGCAAGCGTGCCCTGCCCGTTGTCGCAGGGAATGACGTTCAACGGACGACTTGAAACCCACCGTCCATGGACTGCGTCGACACATGTCAAAGGCCTTCAGTCACCACACGCACGCGTGGAACCCGTCCAGAGCGTGTGCTCCATGCTTGGGCTGGCGATGCCCGTTGAAAATAGTGTGAAGCTCGGCACCGGCGTGGTCATCCACCACCCGGACCTCGTGAACCTGTACGGGTGCACGATCGGCGACGACACGAAGATCGGCGCGTTCGTCGAAATCCAGAAGAACGCCGCCGTGGGCTGCCGTTGCAAGATTTCCTCGCACACCTTCATCTGCGAGGGGGTCACCATCGAGGACGAGGTATTCGTGGGTCACGGCGTGATGTTCATCAACGACCGCCATCCGCGCGCGACGAGCGGCGGGCAGTTGCAGACCGAGGCGGACTGGCAGGTGGTGCCCACGCGCATCCGCCGCGGCGCGGCCATTGGCAGCGGCGCCGTCATCATGTGCGGCGTGACCGTCGGTACGGGCGCGACGGTAGGCGCCGGCGCGGTCGTCACGCACGACGTTCCGGATGACGCGGTCGTCGCCGGCGTGCCGGCCCGCATCATGACGCGGGGAGCGGTACGATGATTACCGTCGGCGTCGTCGGTTACGGCTACTGGGGCCCCAACCTGGTGCGAAACTTCGCAGACACGAGCGGCGCACGCGTCGGCTGGGTGACAGACTGCCGGCCGGAGCGGCTGGCGGCGGTCGTCACGCGATACCCCACGGTCCGCGTCACCGCCGATTACCGGGAGATGCTCGACGACCCGGGCGTCGACGCGGTGGCGATCGCGACGCCCGTGTCCTCGCACTTCGAGCTGGGCATGGCGGCGCTTCAGGCGGGCAAGCACGTGCTGCTCGAGAAGCCGATCGCGGCGACGAGCGAGGAGGCGTTGCGCCTCATCGCCGAAGCCGGGGCGCGCCGCCTGGTCCTGATGGTGGACCACACGTTCGTGTACACGCCGGCGGTGCAGCGGATCCGCGAGCTGGCGCGCAGCGGAGACCTGGGCGAGATCTACTACTATGATTCGGTCCGCATCAATCTCGGATTGTTCCAGCACGACGTGAACGTGCTGTGGGATCTGGCGGTCCACGATCTCGCGATCATGGACTTCGTCCTCGAGCGCCAGCCGGCTGCCGTGTCGGCCACGGGGCTGGCGCACGTGCCCGGCGAGCCCGAGAACATCTCGTACATGACGATTTTCTTCGACGGCAACCTGATTGCGCACGTGCACGCCAACTGGCTCGCGCCGGTGAAGGTCCGCCGCACGCTGCTCGGCGGCAGCCGCCGTATGGTGGTCTTCGACGATCTCGAGACGAGCGACAAGATCAAGGTCTACGACCGGGGGATCTCGGTCAATCCCAGCCCCGAGAACGTCCACCAGATGCTCGTCGGCTACCGCACCGGCGACATGTGGTCGCCGCAGCTCGTGCTGCGCGAGGCGCTGAGCGCGGAAGCGGCGCATTTCGTCGACTGCATCGCCACCCGGCGGACACCGATCACCGACGGCTCCGCCGGGCTGCGCGTCGTGCGGCTGCTCGAGGCCGCAACGCAGTCGATGAAGTCACAGGGCGGGCTGGTCGCCGTGGGCGCGGGAGTCGTTCTGTGATTCCCTTCCTCGACCTGCGCGGGCAGCTCGCCGGGATCAGGCCGGAGATCGACACGGCGCTGGCCCGCGTCCTCGACAGCGGCCAGTTCGTGCTCGGCGACGAGGTCGCGGCGTTCGAGCGCGAGTTCGCGGCCTACTGCGGCGGTGGCGAGGCCGTGGCCGTCAACTCGGGCACGAGCGCGCTGCACCTCGCGCTGCTCGCCGCCGGCGTCGGGCCGGGCGACGAAGTGATTACGGTGCCGTTCACCTTCATCGCCACGGTCTCCGCGATTGTCCAGACGGGCGCGACGCCCCGCCTGGTGGACATCGACCCGGCGCACTTCACGATGGACCCGGCAGCGCTGGAAGCGGCGATCACGCCGCGGACGCGCGCGCTCATCCCCGTTCACCTGTACGGTCAGCCGGCCGACATGGAGCCGCTGCTGGCGGTCGCCCGCCGTCACTGCCTCGTCGTGATCGAGGATGCCGCCCAGGCGCACGGCGCCGAGTACCACGGGCGGCGATGCGGCTCGATCGGCGACATCGCCGCGTTCAGCTTCTATCCGGCGAAGAACCTCGGCGCGTATGGCGAAGGTGGCGCCGTGGTCACGACGAGTCCTGAGTATGCCGCGACCGTCCGCATGCTGCGCGACTGGGGACAGGCGCGGAAGTACGAACATCGGAGCAAGGGATTCAACTGCCGCATGGATGCGTTTCAGGGCGCCATCCTGCGTGTCAAGTTGCGTCATCTCGACCGGTGGACCGAGGCGAGACGGACGCGTGCTGCGTTCTACGGACGGCTCCTCAGCGACTCGCCGCTCAGGCTGCCGGTCGAGCGGGCGGGCTGCCGGCATGTGTATCATCTGTACACCGTCCGCGTGGCTGACCGTGACCGGTTTCAGGCGTGCCTGCGCGAGCGCGGCGTCGACACCGGTATGCACTATCCGATTCCCGTTCACCTGCAGCCGGCGCACGCCGACCTCGGCTACCGCCGCGGGGAATTCCCCGAGAGCGAGCAGGCGGCCGCGGAAGTGCTGTCGCTCCCGATGTTCGCGGAGCTGACCGATGGGCAGGTCGAAGCGGTGGCCGCGGCCGTGGGTGCATGCGCGCGGCAACCGGACTCGACTCCCAACTCCCGATCGAACGCCGGCGCGAACTCCGACGCGTATCGCGGCGCAGGCCGACGTTGATGCCGTGACGGTCGTCTCTGATACCCCGCCACAACCCGTGGTGAATCGCAAGGCGCAGGCATGTGCGTGGGCTTACGCCCTGCTCGTCGCATTCGCGCTCGGGCACTTCCTGCTCGGCCTTCCGATTCAGTTTTCCGAGAGCTTCGGCAACATGCAGAAGCTGTCGACGCCGTGGCGGGACCTGATTGCCGGAGAGTTCGGCCAGAACGCGTACCTGCGCCCGATGCTGTGGGCGGCGCAGAAGCTCGTGTACGACCTCTCGAACGGCAACTACTTCCCATGGTTCCGCGGCTTCCACGTCATCCAGGTCGTCGTGCTGATCCTTCTCTATCTGGGGCTGGTGCGGCCGCGCACCTGGCGGGACGCGGCGGTCCTGCCGCTCGGGCTGGCCGTCCTGCTCGGGCTGCACACGTTTGCCGGCACCGTGCGCGAGGCCTTTCCGATCAACACGTTCATGACGGTGCTCATCTGCTGTTATTCGGCCGCCGTGATTGCGCTCGGCACCTACCGATGGTGGCACGACATCGCCGCCGTGCTTCTGCTGGTCGCGGCCGCCCTCACGCTCGAAAGCGGATTGCTCGTCGGCGTCATCGTCATTGGCGCCGCGCTCGTCGGCGGACGCGGAGTGTCGCGCGCAGGACTGGCTGCCGTCGCGGCGCTGCTGGCGGGATACTTCTACCTGCGGTTTGTCGTCCTGGACGTCGGCTTGCCCGGTCTGATCGAACGCTCTTCCGGATACGGATTTCGCATCCTCGAGCCGCCGGAGCTGATCGAGCGCTTCGGATCCAACCCGACGTGGTTCTACGCGTATAACGTGGTCACCTCCGCAGTGTCGGTGCTCTTGACCGAGCCGAGCGGCGGGGCGTTCAATCTCACGAGCGCATTCCTCCGCGACGGTCTCGATGCCTCAATGCTCGTCACCGTGATCGCGTCCGGCGCCGTGACCGCTCTGGTAGGCGCCTTCGCGTGGCGTCGCCGCGCGGCGTGGCGCTCGCGACGCTTCGACCGCGACGATCAGCTCGTGCTGCTGTTCCTGACGGTCCTCTTCGCCAACGCGCTCATCAGTTACGCCTATACGAAGGACGTGATCATGAGCCCGGCGGGCGCGTTCCTGGCCGTGGCGGCGTTCATCGCGTGCCGCAGCGTGCTGGCCTCGCTGCCGGCGCACGTGTCGGGCAGAACCGCCGCGATCAGTGTGGTGGCGGCCTTCCTCGTCAGCATGGCGTGGGCAAATCGCGTCCTCGAGACACACGCCTTGCTACGCTCGGCCGCCTTCGTCGAACGGAACGCGTGGGCGTACGTCCCGTCGCACCTGCAGGAGCAGGGCGTTGCGGTGACCCCACAGGCCGCCAGGCTCCTCCGAACGCTGCACGACGACGCGCTGTTCAGGTATCCGCCGCCGCCCGCGATCGTCCTGCCCTCAGTGCGGCTGCTGGTCGAGGAGTGATGCGCAAGTTCGAGCTTGCCTGCGCGATTGCGCTGGCCGGTCCGCTTGGCGCCGTCGCAGTCCTGCTGGTGATCGTCGCGGCGGGTGAGCGGATCGGAGCCACGCCGTTTTCGGGAGTGACGCCACTCAACAGCGCCGAGGCGGCCGGCATGGCCAGTGCGGTGCACGTCCTCAGGTTCCTGGGGATGGGCGAGGACCCGAACCGCGTCTACCCCATCCGTCCGCAGATCATTTCGTCCGCCGTCCGGCGCGCGACGACGGTCGAAGCGGCGATGTGGTCGCGGCAACTCGGGTTGATTCAGCTGCTCGATCGCCAGGGGGCCATCGTCGGCGCGGACCGGCGGCGCGCCCTGGCGTGTCTCGCCGTCGACCTGAGGGTGGAGGACGCAGCCGACTACCTGGCGCCGGAGGGTACCGCGTTCTGTGAGCCCGGCAAGGCATTCGAGGCTGTTCTGGCACGGACGAGCCCGAGTGGCGAGGGAGCGGGCCGATGAGCGACGTGGTATCGCGGACGGTGCCGGCGGTGCACGGCAGGCGGAC
>DATDHP010000346.1:0-8943 GCA_036521515.1 Vicinamibacterales bacterium | reverse complement strand
TGCGGTTCAACGTCATCCACCGCCCGCTCAGTGATATCTTCCTGGTCTACAACGAGCGGCGGGACGAGCGGTCAGGCGATCTGCTGGATCGCGCCATCGTGGCGAAGATGACCTACCAGATGGCGTTCTGATCCTTCTCTGGACGTGGAGGCCGACCTTCAGGTCGGCCTGACAGGCGGAACGCTGCAGGCGCGCTCGAGGCCGACCTAAAGGTCGGCCTCTACGACTGCCCTTCTAATAGCGAGCTGACTCTTTTGCCGCTTCGTAGATCTTCTCCGCGTTCGGTCGATAGGCGTCCTCCAGGGGAGGGCTGAAGGGCACGGGGGTGTCGAGGCCGCAGAGGCGCTTCACTGGCGCGTCCAGCCATTCGAACGCCTCATCGGAGATGAGCGCCGCCACCTCCGCCCCCACCCCGGCCAGCCGGTTCGCCGCGTGGACGATGAGGACCTTGCCTGTCTTGCGGGCGGTCGCAAGGATTGCATCGACGTCGAGTGGTTTGAGCGTGCGCAGGTCGAGCACGTCGCACTCGATACCCTCGTCCGCCAGCCGCCCGGCAGCGGCCAGTGCCTCGCGCACCTGTGCGCCGTAGGTGATCACCGACACCGCTTCACCGCGCCGCGCGAGATTGGCTTGACCAAGCGGCACGATGTAATCCCCGGCGGGGACGGGTCCCTTCATCGTGCGGTACAGCGGCTTGCTCTCGAAGTAGATGACTGGATTGTTGTCCCGGATCGCCGCGATGAGCAGTCCCTTGGCATCGGCTGGCGTTCCCGGCGCAACGACCTTCAGGCCGGGCGTGTGGACGAACCAGGCCTCGGGATTCTGGCTGTGAAAGGGGCCGGACCGCAGCCCGCCGTCGCTCGGCGCACGAATGACCCACGGCACGGCGCCGAGGCCACGGTAGTGCGCCGTCGCCGCGAACTGCACGATGCTGTCGAATGCGGTGCTGATGAAGTCGGCGAACTGCATCTCGATAACGGGACGCAGGCCCATCAGCGCCATGCCGGTCGCCATGCCGGTGAAGCCGAGCTCGGCGATCGGCGTGTTGACGACACGGCGGCGCCCGAACTCGGCTTCGAAACCTTTGGTGACCTTGAAGGCGCCGCCAAAGTCGCCCGCAATGTCTTCGCCAAGCAGCAGCACGGAAGGGTCGCGGCGCATCTCTTCCCGCAGCGCGTCGGTGATCGCGCCAATGTAGGTGAGCTCCCGCCCCGTGGTCGCGACGTCGCTGCTCGAAAACCCGAAGTTCGAGGTGGTGGTTTCAGTCTGCATAGACACGCTCGGTTACGGCGGCGGCATCGGGCCATGGGCTCGCTTCCACAAAGGCGATCGCGTCATCGACTTCAGCGCTGCAGCGCGCGGCGACGGCGTCCAGATCGGCGACAGGCACACCTTCCGATGCGAGCCTGGCTCGAATTGCCGATACCGGGTCGCGCGCTTCCCAGGTGGCAAGCAGCTCCGGCGGGACGTACTCGGCGCCGTCATGGATCGCATGGCCGAGCATCCTCATCGTCGATGCCTCGATGATCGTCGGGCCGCCGCCGTTCCTGGCTCGATCGACCGCGGCGCGCGCGGCCGCATACACCGCCTCGACGTCGTTGCCGTCGACCGTGACACCGGGCATGCCGTAGCCCGAGCCATGGCCGGCGATGCTGGCGACCTTCGTCGCCTCGCGCAGCGGCGTCGAGTAGGCATACTGGTTGTTCTCGACGATCACGACGAGCGGCGCGCCGTACAACGCCGCCATGTTCAGCGTTTCGTGGTACAGCCCCGAGTTGCTCGCGCCGTCCCCCGTGTAGGTCATCGCGACGCGCGGCTCACCACGATAGACAAAGCTCATCGCGACTCCGAGCGCCACAGGCATCGAGTGCGGCAGGTGGCTGATGTACCCGATGATGCCGGCATCGAGCTTCGACAGGCCATGCAGGTTCGCGTCGCGGCCGCGGCTCGGCCCGATTTCGCGGCCGAGGAGGTTCCCGAACACCTCCCGTGGCGTCAGGCCCCGGAGCAGATACGCACCGAGGTCCCGGTGCATCGGCAGAACGACGTCATCGGGACCAAGGGCGTAGGAGGCGCCGACGGAAATCGCTTCGTGGCCGCGGCTGCTGAACGCGCCGCCGATACCGCGACCCTGTTTCCAGTGTGCCACCATGCGGTCGTCGAACGTACGCGCGAGCTGCATCCAGTAGTAGACCGCCAGCTTCTGGTCGAGATTCATGTCGTAACGGGATGAGGATATCGCTTCCTGCGGGCGACGAGATAATCCTTCAGTTTGACCAGCCCGTACAGGAACAGACTGAACACCGCGAAAGCCACCACCGCCTGGCCGAGCGTCAATTGGCGATGGAGCGGCGTGCTGACGACGCCGTACAGCATCTCGACGTGAATCCAGTACACGAAGAGCGAGGCGACACCGAACTCGCGCAGCGGCGAACGTCCGGGCACGAGCGCGTTCCAGGCATACGCGATCGGCAGCAGGGAGATGAGGATGCCAAGGCGCAGGAAGAAGAACGTCGGCGAGCTGGTCCAGAAGCTCGTCTGCTCGTAAATCGGCGGGAGGAACGAAGCGGCGTACGCGCCGACGGCCACCGCCGGACCGAGCGCCGCGAGCGCGAGCATGATGCGCCGTTCGTCGCGGTCCATGCGCGCGGCATCGAGCCACATGCCCACGGCGCCGCCCGCGAGCAGGAAGCCGGCCCATGGAAAAAGGGTAAACGTCGTTCGACCCGGGGATGGTCGCAGATACCACTCGATTGGATCGGGCACGAAGTCCAGGAGCGGAGTGGCGCGGACGATCGGCGTCACCATCGCCGCGCCCACCGTCGCCGCGGCAAGCATCAACGCGCGTGACCAGCGTCCCCGTCCCAGGCCCCAGAGCAGCGCGCCGGCGAGCATCGCCACGCCCATGATGTTCAGGATGTCCACCTTGAGCAGCGCGCGTTCCACGTCGCCGCCGCTGATCACCCACGACTGCAGCCTGAACAGAAATGCGAGGCCCAGGATCTGCCAGCCGCGCTTGCGCGCCAGCGCTGCTGCCTCCGAAGGGCTGCGGTCCCGCCGCAGGCGGGTCCCGGCGGCCAGCGCGAGCGCGACTCCGGCCAGGAACAGGAAGATCGGTGCGCCAAACCCACCCAGAACCATCGCCCAGCCGTAGACGGTGTTCCGTTCCTCCATCCGCGTCCACGCGTCGAGCGTGTGCGCCTCAATCATGATCAGCACGGCGACGCCGCGCAGCCAGTCGAGATATCCCCTGCGGCTCACGGGTGTAATTCGTAGGTGGTGGTGAGCTCGATGTCCTGCCGCAACGAGTGCCACACCGAGCAGTACTTGTCGCGCGAGAGCGCGATCGCGCGCTCAACCGCGTCGGCCGGGACGGCCCCTCCGACGTGAAAGTGGAGCGCAATCCGTGTGTAGCGCCGTGGCGGCTCCGCCGCCCGCTCGCCCGAGAAAGAGGCGCGCAGGGCGCTCAGCGGATGCCGTCCCTTCTGCAGGATTGAAACCACGTCGGCGGCCATGCATCCGGCGAGGCCGAACGCGGCGAGCTGCATCGGAGATGGACCGGCATCGCCGTCGCCATCGATGACGATGGCGTTCGGGCCGCTGGTGGCGCCGAAGCGCAGACGGTCCGACCAGATTAGTTCGGCGGTGACGGGCGGTCTCACCTCAGCCACGGACGAATTATGAAGCAATCCGATCGTCGCTCGCTGCCGTAGCTATCCATAGTTCGATGCGTGTGCTGTTTGTTTGCTCTGTTTGCCTGATTCTGTCGGTTCCATCTCCAGCCCTGGCCCAGGGGCCTGCCGAGGCGTCCCCGCAGGAGGCACCGGCTGAGCCGCTCACGTTCACGGTGGACGTCCGTGCTGTTGCGCCCCGAACCGCCGCGTCCAGCACGACGCTGCGCAACGACATGTTCTCC
The DNA here is from genome assembly GCA_036521515.1 of Vicinamibacterales bacterium. GTDB lineage: Bacteria > Acidobacteriota > Vicinamibacteria > Vicinamibacterales > UBA2999 > Gp6-AA40. The sequence goes on along the minus strand of DATDHP010000346.1, from coordinate 5,027 downwards.
CAGCTGTTCCTGGAATCGCCGGCCGACGTGCTGCGCGGCGCGCCGGGTCTCGTCATTGCCCAGCACGCCGGCGGCGGCAAGGCCGACCAGTACCTGATTCGCGGGTTCGATGCGGACCACGGCACGGACATCCACGTTTCGGTGGACGGCGTCCCGGTGAACATGGTCAGCCACGCGCATGGCCAGGGGTACGCCGACCTCCACTTTGTCATCCCCGAGACGATCGAGCGCATCGATGTCCACAAGGGGCCGTACTATGCGGAGTTCGGCAACCTGGCGACAGCGGGCGCGGTCCAGTTGATGACACGCCAGCGGTTCGACCGGTCGTTCGTCCGTATGCAGGGGGGGAGCTTCGGCACCGGACGAATGGTGTTCGGCCTTTCGCCGGGAACTGGAAATGCCTGGCTGGCGGGCGAGGCTCTCATCACCGATGGCCCGTTCAGGAACCCACAGGACTTCAACCGCCTGAACGTCGCCGGCCGCTGGAGTGGTGCGATTCTCGACGGGCACACGATCACGGCATCGGCCGCTGGGTATCGCGGCCGGTGGAATGCGTCGGGGCAGGTTCCGGCGCGGCTGGTGGATCGCGGCGTGCTGGACCGCTTCGACGCGGTCGATCCGACGGAAGGGGGCGAGACGAGCCGCGCGCACGCGGCGGCGGGGTATGACGGGCGTGCAGGCGGGACGCGCCTCATCGCGAATACGTACGTCCTGGACTACTCCCTCGATCTGTTCTCGAACTTCACGTTTTTCGCACGAGATCAACAGGATGGCGACGGCATTCTGCAGCGTGACCGCCGCACCGTGTGGGGCGGCCGGGCGCAGGCGGTCACTCCGCATCGACTGGGGAACCTCGACGTCCTGACAACCATCGGCGGCGACTGGCGCCGCGACGGCATCGACGTCGGCCTGATGTATCAACAGCACCGGACGCCGGGCGAGGCCGTCGCAGACTCGAGGGTGAACGAACGCGACCTCGGGCTGTATGCGCAGGGCGAGGTCATCTTCAATCAGTACCTCCGAACGATCGTCGGCCTCCGGCACGATCGCTTCTCGTTCGACGTGCGCGCGATCGGTGCCGGACCCGAAGGGCGGTTGCGGCCTTCGTTCACCGGACCGAAGGCGAGCGCCATCGTCTCCCCGACCGGCACCCGCGATCTGCAGCTCTTCGCGAACTATGGCCGCGGGTTCCACAGCAATGACGCGCGGGCTGCCGTCAGCGACCCTACCGCTCCGATACTTCCGGCAGCGAACGGCTACGAGTTCGGCGTGCGTCGCGGGTTCGGCAACCGCGCCGAGGTGTCCGCGGCGTGGTGGCTGCTCGACCTGGAGAGCGAGTTCACCTGGGTGGGCGACGAGGGCATCACGGAAGCGGGCGGGGCCACGCGGCGGCGCGGCGTGGAGGTGGAGGCGCGATGGCGCCTGGCCCCGGCGCTCTGGGCGGACGCGGACGTCACCGCCGCACGCGGCCGTTACCGCGGGTCGGACGACGTGATTGCGCGCGCGCCACGCCTGACGTTCAACGCAGGCATCGTGCTGACCGACTGGAAGGACTGGTCGGGCCAGTTCCGCGTGCGCCACGTGGGCGACCACCCCGCGGTCGAGGATGGCTCGGTGAACGCGCTCGGGTTCACGGTTGCCGACATACATGTGAGGCGGCGATTGTCGGCAACTTGGGACGCGCTGCTCTCGATCGAAAACGTGTTCGACGGTGATTATCGCGAGGCGCAAACGTTCTTCCCCTCGCGCCTGCTCGGTGAGCCTGCGGCTGTGGACGACATCCATTTCACGCCAGGCAACCCGCGCGCGATCCGCGCGGGTTTCGAGTATCGCTTCTAGAGCACGCAGCGTTCACATCTCACGCAGAGGCCGTCCTTCAGATCGGCCTGCGCCCCGTGCACATGAGCCGTCAGGCCGAGCTGAAGGTCGGCCTCTACAAAAGGTGCGGGTGACAACACAGCAATGAGCCCGGCCGTACGCCATCGTCCAGTTGGAATGGCGAGCAGCTTGCTGACTTTCAAGCCGGAGGTGTCTTCTCATGTACAGAAGAACCGCGACGGCGTTGGCGGTCGTCGGCGGGCTCATCACTGGCGCACTGGCACCGGGCGCCACCGCTCAGGACCAGACGCCGGTATTCAGGGTTGTTGTGGTCGGGCGCACGACCGCAGCGATCAACTATCGGCCGCGCAGCGGCGAGACGCAGATCGACTTCGCCGGAACCGCCCTGTCGCCGCGTGCGCGCGGCGACGCCACGATCAAGGGTGAGAAGGGCTACATCCGCGTCGATGCGAATTTCGAGAGCCTCGAGGCGCCGGCCAAGTTCGGCGCGGAATACCTGACCTACGTTCTGTGGGCGATTACGCCGGAAGGTCGTGCCACGAACCTCGGCGAGCTGCAGGTGTCCGGTGACGATGGCGAGCTGAACGTGACGACCGAGTTGCAGTCGTTCGGCCTGATCGTGACAGCCGAGCCGTACTTCGCCGTCTCCCAGCCGAGCGACGTCGTCGTGCTGGAAAACGTGCCGCGTACGGAAGGCGTCTTCCAGGACAAGACGATCGGCAGCATCGAGGTGATACAGGCGAAGTACGAGCTGCTCAAGCGCGGTACCTACCTGATGAACCAGGACGCCGGGCGGCTGAAGATCAAGCCGCTCGAGCCCGGCGCGCCGCTCGATCTCGCGGAAGCGCGCAACGCAGTGGAGCTGGCGAAGTTTGCCGGCGCCGACAAGTATGCGGCCGACACGTTCGCGAAAGCGACACAGCTGCTGGCCCAGGCCGAGCTGGCGCGTGAACAGCGGCGCGACCGCAACATGATCATGCAGCCTGCGCGTCAGGCCGCGCAGACAGCAGAAGATGCGCGTCTCATCGCGCTGCAGCGCCAGGAAGAGGAGTACGCCGCGAACCAGCGCAAGCTGGCACAGGAGCGCGAGGCCGCGGCGCGGGCGCAGGCCGAGGCCGAAGCGGCGCGACGGGCGCAGGCCGAGAATGATCGGCTGAAGGCCGAGGCCGACCGTCTGGCCGCGGAGCGCGCGAAGGCCGACGCGGACGCGAACCGGCTCGCCGCGGAGCGGGCAAAGGCTGACGCCGATGCGGCGGCGCAAAGGCTGGCGCGGGAGCGTCAGGCCGCCGAAGCCGCCCGCGCGCAGGCTGACGCGGCACGCGCGGCGGCGGAGGCCCAGGCGCAACAGGCGCAGGCTGCGGCGGCGCAAGCGGACCGCGAGAGGGCCGAGCTTCGCGAGAAGCTCCGGCAGCAGCTCAATCAAGTACTGGAAACGCGCGAGACCGCACGCGGGTTGATCGTCAACGTGTCCGACGTGCTGTTCGACTTCGACAGCGCCAACCTGAAACCTGGCGCGAGAGAGAAGCTGGCGCGCGTGTCCGGGATCCTGTTGACGACACCCGGCCTCGACATCGAGGTCGAGGGGCATGCCGACAACGTGGGTTCAGACAGCTACAACCAGCGCCTGTCGGAGCAGCGCGCCGCCTCCGTGCGCGATTACCTGCTCCGCCAGGGCATCGTGCCCGGGGCGGTCGCAACCGCCGGCTTTGGCGAGTCGCAACCGGTTGTTTCGAACGACACGGCCGCCGGACGTCAGCAGAATCGCCGCGTGGAGCTGGTCGTCTCCGGCGACGCCATCGGCACGACGACGACAACGACGACGATCATTCAGCGGGACAGGTAACCGGACTTCCGCCTAAAGGCGGAAGCCACGGTACACGGAAGCCACAGGTACATTGGTACCGTGGCTTCCGGCTTCAGCCGGAAGAGACTTAGCGACGAACCAGCGTCAGCGGCTTCGCTTCGGAGGTGAGCTGCTGATCCTGCGGACGGACGGCGGGGCACGATGAGCACTTCGGGGCGCCGCCGCCTGAGGACTTTACCACCCCCAGGACGCGGCGAATGACCACCCAGGCTGCGCCGATGGCCGCAACCGTGACGATGGCGTGCTGGACGAAGGTGAAATCCATGCAACCTTCAAGAATGCCAAATGCTCAATGCCAAATGCCCAATGCGAAAGCCGCTGCATCCGACTCGAGCATTGAGCATTGAGCATTGAGCATTGGGCATTGGGCATTGGCCATTGGCACTGATCCGATCCTACGAGACTCCCAGTGCAAGAAGTCCCTGGTGAACGATGAGGGCGACAACGTAGGCGACGGTGGACATGTAGCCGAGCTGGAGCGCCGCGTACCGCAGCTGCCCCGTCTCACGCCGTGTGACCGCGAGGGTCGGAAGGCACTGCATCGCGAGGACGAAGAACACGAGCGCGGCCGCAGCCGTTGCGGGGGTGAACACCAGCGACCCGTCGCTCCGGGTCATCGTGCGAATCCGGGCGATCACGCCCTCGTCCACTTCCGCCTCTCCTCCTCCACCCACCAGCACGGACATCGTGGACACGAACACCTCACGCGCGAGGAAGCTGGTGAGCACGCCGACGGTGAGTTGCCAGTCGAATCCGAGCGGGCGGAATACCGGCTCGGCGAGCCGCCCCATCTGCCCCGCAAAGCTGCCTGCCTGCTCGGCGCGCCCCTGGAGGATGTCCGCTTCGGCCTCGAGCCCCTGCGCCCGGAGCGCCTGCACTTCCGGAGGCGGATCGACCTTGGGATAGGCGCTCAGCCACCACATCACGATGCAGATGGCGACGATCACCGTGCCGGCCGTGCGCAGGAACATGACGCCCTGGTCCTTGGCCGTGAGCAGCGCATTTCTGAGCGATGGGACCTTGTAGGTGGGGAGCTCGAGCACCATCGGGCGCGCCCGTCCCTTGAGGATCGTGCGCCCGAACAGCACGGCGCTCAGCAGCGCCGCCGTCGCGCCGAGCATGTAACAGGCGACAAACGCGAGCGCCGCCAGGGCCGGACTGTTTGCGAAGATCAAGCTGGTGAGCAGGACGTACACGGGCAGCCGCGCCGAGCAGCTCATGAACGGTGCCACGAGTATCGTGGCGAGACGATCGCGCCGGTTGGGAATCAGCCGGGTGCTCATGATTCCCGGGAGTGCGCACGCGTGCGACGTGAGCAGCGGCA
>DATDHP010000345.1:0-9403 GCA_036521515.1 Vicinamibacterales bacterium | reverse complement strand
GCCATCAAGGCGGAAGCATACGAGCGCTACCGCGAGGCGCTCGGCACCCTGAGCTCGCGGGACCGCGAGATGGTCGTGGCACGCGTGGAAGCCCAGTGGAGCGTGCAGGACATCGCGAAACGGTTCGGCATGCGCACGAGCGATGCCGCGCGGATGGCGGTGAGCCGCGCGCTTCGTCGCCTTGCCCAGAGCCTGACGAGCAGCATCCGCTCCTGACGCGCAGCGCGAGCCGCATCCGGTGCGCTGCGCGGGTCTGCGGGTGAGGCGGATTCCGTGTCTGCGCGCCGGGTGCGGTTCGCCCTGCGCGTCCTTGGCTCGGGATTCGGGGTTCGGGATTCGGGATTCGTCAGTCGCTATACTCGAAGACTGATGTCGATCGTGTCCCGAACGTCGAACTCCGAATCGCGACCCCCGGACTTCGAATCCCGAATCCCGAATCCCGAATCCCGACTGTTCACCCCGCGCTTCTTCCTGATGTGCGGGTTCAACTTCAGCGTCTTTCTCGCCGCCTTCCAGCTGTTCCCCACGGCGCCATTCCGAATCCTTGCACTCGGGGGTACCGAGGCGACAGCCGGCCTGTTCCTGGGATTCATGACCTATGCCTCGGCGGTCGCGGCGCCGTTCACCGGCGCACTGGCTGACCGCGTCGGCAAGCGGCACGTGCTCGTCGTCAGCAGCCTGGCGGCCGCGCTGTTTTCGGCGACGTACGCAGTCACGACCAGCATCGCCGTCATGCTCTCGCTCGTCGCTGTTCACGGGGTCTTCTGGTCGGCGCTGCTCACGGCGTCCGGCGCGTACCTCGCCGACATCATTCCGGCGCACCGGCGCGCGGAGGGAATGGGCTACTACGGCCTCTCGACAATGCTGGCGATTGCCATCGCGCCGTCGATCGGCCTCGGCGTCTATCGCCTGGGGTGGCCGGCGGTGTGCCTGAGCGCGTTAATCCTGGACGTTACGATGGCCGTCATCGCGTACCGGTTACCCGACGACCGGACGGCCGCCGTGCAGCATGGGCCGTTCACGCTCCGGCGCGCGCTGGAGTGGCGCGTGATGGCGGTGGCGATCACGATGTTTCTTTACGCGTTCGGGTACGGCGGGATCACCAGCTTTGCCGCGCTGTATGCGACGTCAAACGGCGTCAGCCCGGCCGGGATCTACTTCATGGTGTTCGCTGCGACGTCGATGACGGCCGGTGTCGTGACCGGACCGCTGGGCGACCGCATCGGCCACACGCGGCTGCTCGCGCCCGCGCTGCTGCTCATTGCGACCGGCTATTCGCTGCTGGCTGCCGGCGGGACGCGCGGCCTCCTGGTGGCGTCGGCAATCGTCTTCGGCGTCGGTTTCCGGTCGGCCTATCAGTTTTTCACCGCTCACGTGCTGCACCACGTGCAGCCGTCGCGGCGTGGCGCCGCCTTCGGCGGCATCCTCGCGGCGCTCGACACGGGAATCGGCAGCGGCTCCATCGTGATGGGCGGGATCATCGACCGCTACGGCTTCCGCCACGCGTATGCCACGGCGGCGTGCCTTGCCCTGGCGGCGATTCCGTACTTCTATGTCGTGAGCAGGATCGTGTGGAGTTCTGACTTCCGGCTGAAGCCGGAAGCCACGTGAAGCAGAGGAGCGCCTGATCTTCCGGCTTCAGCCGGACGATCAGTTGTCCGCGTAGACGACCGTGCGGGTGCTGGTGTGGGCGCGGAGGACGTCGGACGTGAGCCGCTTGCTCAGGTAGACCTTCGACTCGCGATTGTCGCTGGCGTTGACCTCGTACTTGATCACGTCGAACTCCAGCTGGTCGAGCGTGCCGCGCATGTCGTAGAAACGGTTCTTCGTCTTCACGACGACCTCGTGGAACCCGCTGGCGTGCGCCCACGCCTCGGACTCTTCGGTCAACGCGCGGAAATGGCCCTGGCCGCGCCAGTCACGGCGGGTGCCGCCGATCCAGCTGTAGAGGACCTTCCGGTCCTCGAACTGGACGCAGCCGCTGAGGCGCGCCACGAGGTCGACCAGCTTCGGCTCGTCCTCGTGCTGTTTCAACTCGTGCACCACCTTGAACGACACCGGCGCAATCATGCCCGGGTCGTCCGGCAGCGGCGCCTCCGCGATGAGGATGAGGTACTCGCGATCGCGCAGGCGCTTGACGATCTCCTGCGCGGTCTTCTTCCGCGGGAACTCGCCGAAAAACTCTTCGATGTACTGGATTTCGAGCGCGCCCGACTCGAGTGGGTACTGTTTAATCAGGTATTCCAACGGTCTTCGGTCTCCGGTCTCCAGTCTTCGGTCCCTTCTGCCGTCTACGGTAGTCTACCAGCCCGTGGCCCGCGGTCTCCGGTACTGACCGGAGACCGCCGATCGCAGACCGAAGACGTCAGTTGTCGTAATACAGATAGAACTCGTGCGGATGCGGCCGCAGGCGGATGGGATCGAGCTCCTTGTCCCGCTTGTACTCGATCCACGTCTGCACGAGATCTTTCGTGAACACCTCGCCCTGCGTCAGGAAGTCGTGATCCTGTTCGAGCGCGGTGATCGCCTCCTCGAGTGATCCCGGCGTGGTGCGGATGCCCATCTCCTTCATCTCGTGGCGCGACATCTCGTAAATGTCGCGATCCAGCGGTGCACCCGGGTCGATCTTGTTCTTGATGCCGTCCATCATGGCCATCAGCATCGCCGACCAGGCGAGATAGCCGTTGCAGCTCGGATCCGGGCACCGGAATTCGAGCCGCTTGGCCTTCGGATTCGGCGAGTACATCGGAATCCGGATCGCGGCCGATCGGTTGCGCGCCGACAGCGCGAGGTTGACGGGCGCCTCGAATCCGGGGACCAGCCGGCGATAGGAATTCGTCGTCGGGGCAGCGAAGGCGAGAATGGCCGGCGCGTGCTTGAGCAGCCCGCCCGCCGCGTGGAGTCCGAGCTCGCTGAGGCCCGCGTACTTGTCGCCCGCAAACAGCGGCTTGCCGCCCTTCCAGAGCGAGGTGTGCGAGTGCATGCCGCTGCCGTTGTCCTCGAAAATCGGCTTCGGCATGAACGTCACCGTCTTGCCCGCCTTCTTCGCGACGTTCTTGCAGATGTACTTGTACCACATGAACTGGTCGGCCATCTTGAGCAGCGGCTGGAACTGCATGTCGATCTCGCTCTGGCCGGCCGTGGCCACTTCGTGGTGGTGCGCCTCGACGACGATCCCGATCTTCCGCATCTCGTAGACCATCTCGCCGCGCAGGTCGTGGTACGTGTCGGTGGGGCTCACCGGGAAGTAGCCGCCCTTGAAGCTTGGCTTGTAGCCGAGGTTCGGCTCCTCGATGCGGCCGGTGTTCCACGCGCCCTCCGAGGAATCGATCTCGTAATAGCCCCGGTGCTGATTCTGCTCGTAGCGGACTTCATCGAAGATGAAGAACTCGGGCTCCGGCCCGATGTAGCAGGTGTCGGCGATGCCGCTCTCCTTCAGATACGCCTCGGCCTTGCGCGCGACGTGGCGCGGATCGCGGGTGAAGTCCTTTCTCGACACAGGGTCGACGATGTTGGCGATCACGCTGACCGTCGGCCTGGAAAAGAACGGATCGAGGACGGCCGTATCGGCATCCGGAACCGCCATCATGTCGGACTCATGGATGCCCATCCATCCCCGGATGGAAGACCCATCGAAGCCGAGCCCCTCCTTGAAAGTGTTCGTATCCAGGTGATCGATCGGAAAGGAGCAGTGCTGCCAGCTCCCGAGCATGTCGACGAACTTCAAGTCGACCATTTCAGCTTGGTTCTTCTTGGCCAATTGAAAAAAATCGTCAGGCGTCATCTCGGCTCCTCGCTTGTTTCCTTGGGGTGGACCCGGTGGAAGGCGCCGAAAATATAGCAGAAAGTCAGACGGCAACCGGCTCGTACGACAGATTTGGCGCCAGCCAGCGTTCGACCTCCGCCCTGCTGACCCCTTTTCGTCGCGCGTAGTGCTCCACCTGGTCCGAGCCGATTCGTCCGACATTGAAGTACTTCGCCTCGGGATGCGCGAAGTAGAGACCGCTCACCGACGCGGCGGGCGTCATGACACAGCTCTCGGTCAGCGCGATCCCGGCCCGTTCCGCGGCGAGCAGGCGGAACAGCTTCCGCTTTTCGGTGTGGTCGGGGCAGGCGGGGTAGCCGAACGCGGGGCGAATGCCGCGATATTTCTCGGCGACGAGATCGTCGTTCGTCAATTGTTCGCCGGCGCCATAACCCCAGTCCCGCCGCGCGCGCGCGTGGAGGTACTCGGCAAACGCCTCGGCAAGGCGGTCGGCGAGCGCCTTGACCATGATCGCGTGGTAGTCGTCGAGGTCGCGCTCGAAGGCAGCGGCCAGTTCCTGTGCACCGATGCCGGCGGTCACCGCAAATGCGCCGATGACATCGACGATCCCGCTCTCGCGCGGTGCGATGAAGTCCGCCAGGGAGCGATTGGGCTTCCCGTCGGCGATCTCTTCCTGCTGCCGGAGCATGTTGAACCGGAGCAGTTCCGTGGCGGGGATCGGGGATCGGGGATCGGGGATCGGGGATTCGGGATCGAGCACCACGATGTCGTCGCCGTCGGAGACCGACGGCCAGAAGCCGTAGACGCCGGACGGCGTAAGGAGGCGATCGCGGACGATGCGGTCGAGCAGCGTGCGGGCATGGTCGTAGAGCTCGCGCGCGGCGTGGCCGTACTGCGGGTGATCGAGAATCGCGGGAAAACGTCCTTTCAGCTCCCACGCGGAGAAGAAGAACGTCCAGTCGATGTAGGGCACGAGATCCTCGAGCCGCACGTCGTGCAGGAGGTGCGTCCCGGTGAACGACGGCCGCGCGACGGCCTCCGGGCGCCAGTCGAGGCGCAGGCGGTTCGCCTGCGCGTCGCGCCACGCGAGGAGCGGCCTCCGCCTGTGCGCGGCATGCTGCTGGCGGATGCGGTCCTGTTCGGCGCGGTTCGCGGCGTCGAACGATGGCTTGTGCCTGGCGCTGAGCAGGCTCGACACGACGTCCACGGCGCGCGACGCGTCGGCGACGTGCACGACGGGCTGGGCGAACTCCGGCGCGATCCTGACGGCGGTATGCTGGCGGCTCGTCGTGGCGCCGCCGATGAGCAGCGGAATCGTGAACCCGCGGCGCTCCATCTCGCGCGCGACGAACACCATCTCGTCGAGCGATGGCGTAATCAGGCCGCTCAGGCCCACCAGGTCCGCCCGCTCCTCGACGGCGGTCTGCAGGATCCTGTCGGCCGGCACCATGACTCCAAGATCGACGACGTCGTAGTTGTTGCACCCGAGGACAACGCCGACGATGTTCTTGCCGATGTCGTGGACGTCGCCCTTGACCGTGGCCATGACGATCTTTCCCTGCGCGCGATGGGTCGCGCCCGAGGCGCGCTTTTCCTCTTCCATGTAGGGAAGGAGGTACGCAACCGCCTTCTTCATCGCGCGCGCGCTCTTCACGACCTGCGGCAGGAACATCTTGCCGGCGCCGAACAGGTCGCCGACGATCTTCATGCCGTCCATCAGCGGCCCTTCGATGACGTCGAGCGGACGCGCCAGCGTCCGGCGTGCCTCCTCGACATCCTGCTCGATGAAGTCGACAACGCCGTGCACGAGCGCGTGCGCGAGCCGCCGTTCGACCGCCGCCTCGCGCCACGACAGGTCGTGCTCCCGCTTCGCGCCGGCGCCCTTGACGGTGTCGGCGAACTGAACGAGCCGCTCGGTCGCGTCCGGACGGCGGTTGAAGATGACGTCCTCGACGTGCTGGAGCAGGTCCTGCGGGATGTCCTCGTAGACGACGAGCTGGCCGGCATTGACGATGCCCATGTCCAGGCCGACCTTGATCGCATGAAACAGGAACGCGGAGTGGATCGCCTCGCGCACCACGTCGTTGCCGCGGAACGAGAAGGACAGGTTGCTGACGCCGCCGCTGACGTGGACGCCGGGGCAGGTCGCCTTGATGATGCGCGTGGCCTCGATGAAGTTGATCGCGTACTCGTTGTGCTCCTCGAGGCCGGTGGCGATGGCCAGGATGTTCGGGTCGAAGATGATGTCTGCGGGATCGAATCCAGCTTCCTCGACGAGAAGCCTGTAGGCGCGCTGGCAGATGTCGACCTTCCTCGCGATGGTGTCCGCCTGTCCGCGCTCGTCGAATGCCATGACGACGACGCCGGCGCCGTAGTGGCGCACGAGGCGGGCCTTGTGGAGAAAATCCTCCTCGCCCTCTTTCAAGCTGATGGAGTTGACGATCGACTTTCCCTGGACACACTTCAGCCCGGCTTCCAGGACGGACCATTTCGAGCTGTCGATCATGATCGGCAGCCGCGCGATCTCGGGCTCAGTGGCGATGTGATTGAGGAACGTCGTCATCGCCGCCTCGCAGTCGAGCATCCCCTCGTCCATGTTGACGTCGAGGATATTGGCCCCGCCGCGCACCTGGTCGAGCGCCACGTTGGACGCGTCTCCGTACTGGCCGCTGGTGACGAGACGGGCGAACCGCTTCGACCCCGTGACGTTGGTCCGTTCGCCGATCAGGATGAAGTTGCTGTCGGGACGGATGGTCAGGGTTTCGAGGCCGGCGAACTGGGTGAACCTGTCAGGATTCGGGACTTCCACCCCACCGCGCAGAGAACGCGCGGCGGGGGCCCCGGTTCGGGATTCGGGATGCGGCCGCGGCGGTAGATCCTTGATAGCAGCGCCAATCGCTCGAATGTGTTCTGGGGTTGTCCCACAGCAACCGCCAAGGACGTTCACGAAGCCGGACCCGGCGAAATCACGGAGCAAGCGCGCCGTGTCCTGCGGCAGCTCGTCGTACTGGCCGAAGGCGTTGGGCAGGCCGGCGTTCGGGTAGCAGGTGACGTAGCACTCGGCGATGCGCGCCAGCTCGGCGAGATAGGGCCGCATCTCGGCGGCGCCGAGCGCGCAGTTCAGGCCGATGCTGAACGGCCGCGCGTGGCGCACCGAGGCGTAGAAGGCGTCGAGCGTCTGGCCTGACAGCGTGCGGCCGCTGCGATCGGTGATGGTGACCGAGATCATCAACGGCAGCTCGATCCGGCGCTCCTCGAAGACCTCCAGCACGGCGGCGATCGCCGCTTTCGCGTTCAGCGTGTCGAAGATCGTCTCCAGAAGGAGCAGGTCGCTGCCGCCATCGATCAGGCCGCGCACCTGGTCGCGATAGGCGTCGCGCACCTGGTCGAAGGTCACCGCGCGGAGGGCGGGATTGTTCACGTCCGGAGAGATCGACAGCGTGCGGTTCGTGGGGCCGATGGCTCCTGCGACGAAGCGGGGGCGCTCCGGCGTCTGCGCGGTCCATTCGCCGGCCGCTTCCTTCGCCAGCCGCGCGCCGTCGCGGCTCAATTCGTAGGCGAGCGCTTCCAGCCCGTAGTCGGCTTGCGCAACCGCGGTGCTGGAGAAGGTGTTCGTCTCGATGATGTCCGCCCCCGCCTCCAGGTACTCGCGGTGAATGGCGCCGATCACGTCAGGGCGCGTGAGCACCAGGAGATCGCTGTTGCCCTTCAGGTCCCGGGGATGGCTCCGGAACCGATCGCCACGGAAATCGTCCTCCGTCAGCTCGTGGCGCTGGATCATTGTTCCCATCGCGCCGTCGAGGAGCAGGATGCGCGAGGCGAGCAGGGTACGAAGGCGTTCAGCGATGTTCATGGACGTCGGGAGTCGGGAGTCGGTTTGATTCCACTGGCGATGAGCACCACGAACGGGTCGCCAGTCTTCCGTGCGCCAACCTGCACGCGGATGTCGGACAGCCCCGCATCGCGCAGCAACGCCGCGAGCTGCGTATTCGAGAAACCAAGGTGCCGATCGCCAAAACGAGAACGCACCCAGGCCTGATCGTGCCCGCGCAGATCGAGGACCAGCAGGCGTCCAGCGGGACGCAGAATGCGAACCGCTTCGGCCACCGCGCGCTCCGGATCGCTCGCGTGATGCAGCGTTTGTGACAGCAGGGCGACGTCCACCGACGCGTCGCGCAGCGGCAGGCGCGCCAGGTCTCCCTTCTGCCACCGGATGTTGGCGACCTGGCGCCGGGCGGCCAATTCCTTTGCGCGGGTGAGGACCGTCTCGGAACGGTCGATTGCGACGACCGAGCGCGCCCAGCGCGCGGTCTCGAGTGTCAAATACCCGTCGCCGCAGCCGATGTCGGCCACCTCGAGCGGCGGCAGCAGGTGACCCAGCGCACGGGCCCACGCGGCCCAACTGCGGCCCGGCACGAGCTGCCGCGTGGCGCCGTGCGTCTCGAAGTTCTCCTTGCGAAGCCGGAGCACTTCCTGCAGACGCGCTTCGTCCTGGCGCACCGCCTGGTCGTCGCCGCTCGCGGCAAATTGCGCGTCCAGCAGCGACCAGAGCGCCGCTTGCCCGTTGTGCCGCGCCTCTTCATTCAGGCGATAGTAGACGTAGCCCGCCTCGCGCTCCTCCACGACGAGCCCCGCGTCCTTGAGCAGTCCAAGATGTCGCGACACGCCCGACTGAGCGGCGCCGAGAATGCCCGTGAGCTCCGTGACGTTGAAGCGGTCCTCCGCGAGCACCCGCAGCAGGCGAAGGCGGGTGGCGTCACCGAGGAGCCGGAACAGGGTGGAGGCCCGCTGCATGCATCAATAAATCTACATACATTGATATGTGTTCGTCAACATCCGGGCCTGTGCCGTGGTGAGGGTTAATTTTCAGGATGCCACCAGGATTGTGCACATCATGCACGAAACGGTGAACGGTTGCGCACAGACCCAGGCTGAAAGAGGCTTATTAACGCCTCAACATTGCCAAGTGAGTGTTTCGTCATGCATAATTTGAAGTCTCCAACAGGTCCAGCACGCCTGGACTTCTCGCACCGAATGCCAAGAAAGGACCCTCGCATCGATGGGATCCGCAGCACTTTCTGAAGCGGTCAGGAGCATCAGGGACTGGTCGCTCAACGAGAACCGTACGGCGACCACGCCCGCCAAGGCCGGCGAGGTCTTCGGAAGCCTCGTGTTCAACGACAAGGTACAGCAGGAGCGGTTGCCGAAACCGGCCTACCGTGCCCTGCGCGCCACCATCACCCGCGGTGAGGCGCTCGACCTTTCGACGGCCGATGCGGTCGCGAATGCCTTGAAGGATTGGGCCGTCGAGCACGGCGCCACGCATTACACGCACTGGTTCCAGCCGATGACCGGCATCACCGCCGAGAAGCACGATTCGTTTCTTGCGCCGACGTCAGAGGGCTCGGCGATCGCGGAGTTCCGCGGCAAGGAATTGATCAAGGGCGAGCCGGACGCGTCGAGCTTCCCGTCTGGCGGCATGCGCTCGACCTTCGAGGCGCGTGGATATACGGCGTGGGATCCCACGAGTCCCCCCTGGCTGCATGTCAGCAGTACCAGCGCGACGCTCGTCATCCCCACGGCATTCGTCAGCTGGACGGGCGAGGCGCTCGACAAGAAGACGCCGCTTCTCCGCTC
>DATDHP010000344.1:0-4377 GCA_036521515.1 Vicinamibacterales bacterium | reverse complement strand
ATTCGCGCAGCCTGTCGTCTTCGACCCGCGACCAGATCGTCCTGCTGGAGTACGATCAGACGGATCGTTTCTCGTGGATTCTCTCGCGCAACGAAGACCGGACCTACGCGCTCGACGTCCGCGTCAGACACACGTTCTGATCGCCTGTAATGCAAAATGCAAAATGCAAAATGCAAAAGGCACGCGGTGAGTCGCTCGCAGCCGCGGGGGTGAACGCCGAAACTGCGCTCACGCGGTGGTGCCGAATCGCGTGTTTGCATTTTGCATTTTGCATTTTGCATTCCGCCGCAGCCGCGCAGGCCGCGGCGCCGACGGTCGTCGAGATCCGCGTCGAGCAGGAAGGCCAGGTCGTCACCGATCGCCTCGTCAACGCCCTCATCGAGACGCGCGCCGGCGAGCCGCTGTCGATGCGGAGCGTGCGCGAGACGATCACGCACCTGATGAGCCTCGATCGGTTCGAGGACGTGCAGTCGTTCCAGGAGCCCGTCCCCGGCGGTATCCGGCTCCGCTACGTCCTGGTTCCGATCCATGCGGTCGACCGCGTCGATTTCCGCGGCTCGCTCGGGCTGTCCGAGGGTGACCTGCGGCGGGCGTTGACCGATCGGTACGGCGGCCCGCCGCCCGCCGGGCGGGCCGACGAGGCGGCCCAGCTGCTGCGGCAGGTGTACCAGTCCCGCGGCTATCCGCAGGCGCGGATCACGCCGCGCATCGAGGAGACGCACAATCCCGATCGCGCCACGCTGGTGCTCGACACCGAGGCGGGCGCGCGCGCGCTGATCGGCCGCGTCGAGTTCGACGAAGGCGATCGGCTGGATCGCAATCTGTCCGTGGCGCCGCCCGACGTCCGCCAGGGTCAGCCATACGACGCCGAGGCGATTACGCGCGAGCTCCAGCGCTACGAGGACAACCTCCGCTCCCGCGGCTATTACGGGGCGCGCGCCGTGCACTCGGTGGTCTTTGCGCCGGACGGGCGCGCGATCGTGATGATGGCCGTCGATCGCGGCCCGCGCGTGTCGGTGGCGTTTGCCGGCGATCCGCTGCCCGAAGCCGACCGCGAGCGGCTGGTGCCGGTCCGCGTCGAGGGTTCCGCCGACGAGGACCTGCTGGAGGACGCGACCCGCGCCATCGAGCAGTATTTCCATGCCCGGGGCTACAGCGAGGCCATGGCACCCTACAGCCGTGACGAGCGGGACGGTGAGCTGACCATCACCTTCACCGTCGAGCGCGGCCGCCGCCACGTCATCGACGCAATACGGCTGGACGGCAACATGGCGGTCACCGATGCCGAGCTGCTGCAGCTCGTGCGGTTGAAGGCCGGCGAGCCGTTCGTGCAGGCGACCGTCGACGCGGGCGCGGCGTCGATTCGCAACGTCTACCGCGCGCGCGGCTTCACGCGGGCGATGGTGCAGGTGACACGCGCGCTGCTTCCGGGCGCCGAGACTCCCCGTCCGGCCGACGACCAGCGCGTCGAAATCACGGTCAAGGTCGCCGAAGGTCCACGGACCCTCGTCGGCGCCATCGAATTCGAGGGCAATACCGTCTTCACCGACGACCAGCTCCGCGGGATGGCCACGACGGCGCCGAACCGGCCGTTCTCGGAGGTCGACGTCGCCTCGGATCGCGACCGGATCGACCTCGAGTACCGCAATCGCGGGTACGAGAGCGTCGTCGTCGATCCTGCGCCGACGCTCGCCGAGAACGACACCCGGGCGAATGTGCGCTTTGCGATCAACGAGGGCGCGCAGGTCATCGTCGACCAGGTGATCATCGTCGGCAACGACCGGACCAGCCCCGAGACGATCGAGCGCGAGCTGCTGCTGCGGCCCGGCGAGCCGCTCGGCTACTCCGCCCGCATCGAGAGCCAGCAGCGTCTGGCCGCGCTCGGACTGTTCCGCAGCGTCCGGATCGAGGAGGTGCGCCACGCCGGCCAGCCGCGGCGCGACGTGGTGGTGCAGGTCGAGGAGGCGCCCCCGACCACGATCGGATACGGCGGCGGCGTCGAGGGCGGCACGCGTCTCCGACCGACCGGCGAGGGCGGGCAGGCCGAGGAGCGGTTCGAGGTGGCGCCGCGCGGGTTCTTCCAGATCGGGCGGCGGAACATGTGGGGCAAGAACCGCTCGGTGAACCTCTTCACGCGCGTCAGCCTGCGTGCGCGCGACATCGTCTTCACCGACTCGGGCAGCCGGTTCGATGAGCCAAGCCCCGAGAGCGGCTACGGCTTCAACGAGTACCGCGTCGTCGGGCAGTACCGGGAGCCACGCATCTTCAACACGGTCGCCGACGCGACCGTGACCGGAATCCTCGACCAGGCGATCCGTTCGAGCTTCAACTTCATCCGCCGGCAGGCGCGCGGCGAAGTGGGGGTGCGCCTGTCGCCGCGCTACAGCGTCGCCGGGCTGTATTCCTTCGAGCACAACGAGCTGTTCGACGAAAAGTTCAGCGAGGATGAAAAGCCGCTCATCGATCGGTTCTTCCCGCAGGTCCGCCTGTCGAAGTTCTCGGGGTCGCTGCTGCGCGACTCCCGGAGCGACGTCGTGGACCCGGAAGATGGCACGCTGATGGTCGCGACGACCGACCTCGCCGCGCGCGCCTTCGGGTCGGAGGTGGGGTTCGTCAAGACCTACCTCCAGGCGTTCTCGTACCGCCGGTTGCCGAGCGCCCGGCGAATCGTGCTCGCGCTCGGTGCCCGCATCGGCGCGGCGCAGGGATTCACGCGCGAATTGCCGGTGGGCCCGGACGGCATTCCGATCGACGCTCTGAAGGACCTGCCGGCCAGTGAGCGGTTCTTCGCCGGTGGCGACACGACCGTCCGCGGCTTCTCGCTCGATCGGCTCGGCACGCCGGAAACCATCAACCCGTCGGGATTCCCAATCGGGGGCAACGGCGTGATCGTGCTCAATGCCGAGCTGCGCGTGAACGTCGTGCGCGCCCTCGATGCCGTGATCTTCACCGACGCCGGCAACGTCTTCGCCAGGGCGAGCCAGATCGATTTCACCGAGCTGCGGCCGGCCGCCGGCTTCGGCGTTCACTATCGATCCCCTATCGGTCCCGTGCGCGTCGAGCTCGGCTTCAACCTCGACCGCCAGGAGTTGGTGCCCGGCACGCTCGAGCGTCTGAGTGTGCTGCATATCTCGTTGGGCCGGGCATTCTGATGCACCTCACGACACACCGAGGCACCGAGGCACCGAGGCGATCTTGTACTGGGAGGCGTCCTCAGTGCCTCAGTGCCTCGGTGTGTCGTATTCATGCGCAGTGGCTCGTTGTCGCGCTCTTGGCGGCAGGGCTGTCGCCAATATCCGCGCAGCAGCTGCTCGACCGGGTCGTCGCCCGCGTCAACGGGACGCCGATTACGTTGACGGATGTGAATGCGGCGCTCGGGCTCGGGCTGGTGGAGATTGCGGGGGGCGAAGATCCCCAGGCCGCCGCCGCGAGACAGCTGATCGAGCGTCAGTTGATCCTGGCCGAGGTGGCGCGGTTTGCGCCGCCGGAGCCGGACGGGGCGGCGATCGAACGCGAGATGGCGGCGCTGAAGGCGCGCGCAGGCGCCCACCTCGAGATGCTCATGCAGTCCACGGGCCTCGACGAACAGCGCATTCGCGATCTGGCCGGGGAGAACCTCCGAATCCAGTCATACCTGAACCAGCGCTTCGGGGCCAGCCTGCAGGTGAGCGACGAGGAGGTCGAGCAGTACTACCGCGGACACCCGGAGGAATTCACGCGCAACGGCATCCTGGTCTCGTACGAGGACGCCGCGCCCGTCGCCCGCCAGCGCGCATCGGCGCTGCGTCGCTCGGCGCTCATCGCGCAGTGGCTTCGCGATCTCCGCGCCCGCGCCGAAGTGACCACTCCCCAGGCGCGCCCATGATGGGGCGGGTGGGGCACGTCTATCGCGCGCCTGCGCGGGCGATTCGGATCATCGGCTCGTAGAGCCGCGTCGCCTTGCACGCCGGGCACCGGCTCGGCTTGGCGAGCTTTTCTTCACTGAACACGAAGTCACACCGCTTGCAGCGTGCGGGGATCACTTCGATCACGTGACCGGCCGCGCGCGCGGAGCGGAGCGCATGACGCAGATCGTCTTCGATGTTGCTGGGTGTCGTCTCCAGCTGACGGGCGAGCGAGGAAACGGAGCGCGGCTCGGACGAGAGCAGGTCGATCAGGTGCCGGCGAAACGCCATTTCATCCCTGCTTCGCCGGGTCGGTGCGATCTCTGCTTCGCCTGTTGGTGCAAGGACGCTTCGCCAGGTCGGTGCGAGAAGGCTTCGCCTTGTCGGTGCGCGCCCCGGCGAGCGACAGCGGGCTTGCACTGACAGCGATCGGGCTCGCACCGACAAGACTCGAGCTTGCACCGACAAGGCGAAGCAGAAATTGCACCGGCAT
>DATDHP010000343.1:0-11455 GCA_036521515.1 Vicinamibacterales bacterium | reverse complement strand
GGGGTTCAGGAACAGCGAACCAAGAACCGGGAACCAAGAACCGGGAACCAAGAACCGGGAACCAAGAACCGGGAACCAAGAACCGGGAACCAGGAACCGAGAACCAGGAACCGAGAACCAAGAACCGGGGAACTGTGAACCGGGAACCGGGAACCGAGAACTGAACCGCGAACCCGGAACACGAACCGAGAAGCGAGAACCGAGTAGTGTGAACGACAGGTTACTTGTCGCGCCTGTCGTCCTTAATCTTTTCCCAGTCCTCCAGCCGCCTCTTGATTTCCTGCTCGAACCCCCGGTCGGTCGGACGGTAATACTTCCGCCCGGCGAGCGAGGGGGGCAGACAGTCCATGGCAGCGATCGCGTCGGGCTCCTCGTGGGCGTACTGGTAGCCCTTGCCGTAATCGAGCTGCTTCATCAGCTTCGTCGGCGCATTTCTCAGGTGCAGCGGCACGGGCTCGGCGGCCTGCTGGTGCGCGTCGGCGGCCGCCGCGTTGTACGCGGTGTAAACAGCGTTGCTCTTCGGGGCGGTGGCCAGGTAGATGGCGGCCTGCGCGAGCGCGTTGTTGCCCTCTGGCATCCCGATGAAATGTGCCGCATCCTTGGCGGCCACGGCGACAGCGAGCGCCTGCGGGTCGGCGTTGCCGATGTCCTCGGAGGCGAAACGGATCAGCCGCCTGGCGATGTAGAGCGGATCTTCGCCGGCCTCTAGCATCCGCGCCACCCAGTACACCGCCGCGTGGGGATCGCTGTTACGCATCGATTTGTGCAGCGCGGAGATGAGGTTGTAGTGCTCCTCACCCCCCTTGTCGTACAGCAACGCGCGCCGCTGGATCGACTGCTCGAGCTGCGTCAGGCCGACCCGGCGGGCGCGCGTCTCGGGGTCGATTGGCGCTGCCGCCGTCGAGAACTCGAGCAGGTTCAGCGCGGCGCGGGCGTCGCCATTTGCGAAGCGCGCGATGGCGGTGACGGCATCGTCGCTGACGGTGATGTCCATCGCGCCCAGCCCGCGCTCCCGGTCGGCCAGGGCGCGGCGCAGGATCTGCTCGATGACCCCTTGCGTCAACGGCTGGAGCACGAAGACCTTCGATCGCGACAGCAGCGCGGCGATGACCTCGAACGACGGATTCTCGGTGGTCGCCCCAATCAGGACGATGTCGCCGGCCTCGACGCGTGGCAGGAACGCGTCCTGCTGTGCCTTGTTGAAGCGGTGAATCTCGTCGACGAACACGATCGTTCGGCGGCCGCTGGCCCGGCGGCGCGTTTCGGCGGCCGCCATGACGTCCTTGATCTCCTTGATGCCGGCGAGCACGGCGCTGAACGGCACGAAGTGCGCGTGCGTGATCTCCGCGATCACCCGTGCCAGCGTCGTCTTGCCCGTGCCCGGCGGACCCCAGAAGATGATCGACTGGAGCAGGTCGCGCTCGATCGCTTCGCGCAGCGGCTTGCCGGGCGCGAGGATCTCGTCCTGCCCGACCACTTCGTCGAGCGTCCGGGGACGCATGCGCTCGGCGAGCGGCGTTCCCGGCGCCGAGGGGTCAGGCGGACCCGGAGGTCCCCCTCGACGAGCTCCGCCTCGACGAGCGTCGTCGCCGTCGTCGAAGAGAGAGCCGCTCATTGGCGTTGCTGCCGCGCCGCGTAGAGCAGAATGCCGCCCGCCACGGCGACGTTGAGCGATTCGACGGGCGGCATCATGGGAATCGTGACACGCTGGTCTGCCGCGGCGACGACCTCCGGGCTGAGACCCGGACCCTCGCCGCCGAGCAGGAGGCCGATCCGGCCGCCCCATTGCACGTGCTCGGGAGTCACGCCGTCGCGGGCTACGGCCGCCACGGTGTGCAGTCCGAACTTCTTCATACAGGACATCGCCGCGCTGACCGATGGCACCCTGGCCACGGGCACACGCAGCACGCTTCCCATGCTGCCGCGCACCGCCTTCCACGAAAACGGATGCGCTGACGCGCCAGTGACGAGCACGCCCGACACGCCGCCGGCCTCCGCCGTGCGAACCAGCGCACCAAGGTTGCCCGGATCCTGCACGTCCACCGCGACGAGGACGAAGCCCGCATTCCGGCAGATATCCGCAGATGCCACCGGCGCGCGTGTCGCGATCGCCACGATGCCCGAGGGAGTGCGGACGGGACTCATCGCGTCGAGCACCTGGTCGCTCGCGCTGATGACCTCGGTGCCGCCGCCGGCCAGCTCGCGCGCGAGCGCGCCTTCCTCACTCTCGGCGTCAAGCTTCGATGCCGCGACCGCGACGACCTGTATCGGTGTCCCCGCGCGCTGCGCTTCGCGCACAAGGTGCGCGCCGTCGAGCAGCAGACGCGCACCGGACGGATCCCGCCTGTTCGCCAGGTCGCGGAACTCGCGCACGAGCGGATGCTGTCTGCTCGAGATCGTCTTCATCTGCGACAGGCCGCGGAGGCACGGAAGCGCGGAGGTCAATCGGGAGGAAATCCATCCCCGCGTCGCCGCGTCTCCGCGGCTTTGTGAACGCGGAAGTCAGCATAACAGACTGTGCTAAAGTGCCGTCACCGACATGAAGGACCGGATCCTCAAGCGTTTCAACGACGAGATCGCCGCGCTCGAGCGCGAGCTGAAGGTGGATCTTCCAAAGGAGATCCAGCGCGCGCGCGAGCACGGCGATCTGCGTGAGAACGCGGAATACAAGGCGGCGAAGGAGCGTCAGACCATCGTCAACTCGCGCATCGCCATGTTGAAGAAACGGATCGGCGAGATCTCGCTCATGAATCTCGAGCGCGTGCCGCACGGCAAGGCTGGCTTCGGATCGACGGTGCACCTGCGGTCGGAGAGCGGCGACACGATCGTCTACCAGCTCGTCATGCCCGAAGAGGCCGACGCGGAGAAAGGCCTGATCTCGACCTCCTCGCCCATCGGCCGCGCCATCCTCAACAGGGAGGAAGGGGACGAGATCAAGGTCACGACCCCGGGGGGCGCCAAGCAGTTCGAGCTGATCAAGCTCACCACGATCCACGAAGACGCGGACTGACCCGAGTGTCACTTGGGTTCACGATTCCGACACACCGGGGCACCGAGGTGAGTTCCATGTATTGCTCGGTGCCTCATTGCCTCGGTGTGAAGTATTCAGCGTCGGCACACGTGGGTCCCGGGTTACTTGCACGACAGATGCGCTCCGCCAGTGGCTCAGTATTCGCCTGAACGCCGGACCGCGCTGGTGCTGTGCGGCACGGGTGTCCACGGCGCGTACCACGCGGGCGTGCTCCGCGCCTTGCAGGAAGCGGGCGTCAAGATCGACATCATGGCGGGGCAGGGCGTCGGCGCGGGTGCCGCGGCGATCGCCGCGATCGACGGCGCGGCGCGCCTGTCGGAGCCGAGCGGCATCTGGCGCAGCGGAGAGGCCGCCAGGCTCTATCGCTGGACCTGGCCCGTCCGCACGGCGGTCTGGCTGGCGGCGCTCCTGGGCCTCGTCCTTGTCGTGCTGGTGATCGCGGGAGCGCGCGTTCCGCAGCCGGCGCCACGACTCGCGCTCCTCGCGTGGGCGCTGCTCGTGGCGGCATGGTGCGCAGCTGTCGAGGTCTCGCGGCGACGCGCGCCGGCGACGCGCCAGACGAGAGGGCCGTGGCTGTGGAGCATCGCGGGTGCACCCGTCGATGCACAGCAGGCGCGGGGTCTGTTCGTGAACACGATTTGGCGGCTGATCCACGGGGCCGCACCGGTCACGTGGCCGCCCGCCGCCGTGGTGGGACGGCGATACGCCGACGTGCTTGCCGAAAGCCTTGGGCAGCCCGGATTCCGCGAGCTGATGATGATCGCGACCGACCTGGACGCACGTCGGGACATCGTCGCCGCGCTGCTGCGCGAGCCGTTTCGGCGGGAGTTCACCGCGCCGCGCCCGGGTCGCGAGCGCTTGTCCGAAGTTCTCGATCTGGCCGGCGCCGGGCGCGAGCACGCGCTGGACGTGATGGCCGCCGCGCTGACGCCGCCGGTCGTGTGCGATCCACACCTCGTGACCTTCGCGCCCGATAGCTACTGGCGCGGCGAGACCCATCGCGTCTGCGATCGGCCAGGTGCAGTCGCCCGCCTGCTCGAGGAACTGGCCGGCGCCGGCGCGTCGCAAGCCATCATCGTCAGCGCCGTTGCTCCCGGCTCGACGCCGCACCGTCTCAGGGCCGCGCGGCTCGAGCTCCGGCACCGGCTCGGCGAAACGCTGGTGGCCGCCGAGGCGGCGTCGCTCCACGACGCGATCGAGATGGCGCGCCTGCGCTTTGATTCGGTCTACCTCGTTTGTCCGGCTCACAATCCCGTTGGCGCATTCGACTGCACCGGCGCGTATGATGAAGCCTCGGACCGCTGGCAGGACGTCCCGGAACTGATGGAACGCGCCTACGAGGACGCGTATCGGCAGTTCATCGAACCGGTCGTTGGCGCCAGCGGCGAACACCTTGCATTCGTGAATCGTGATTCGTGAATCGTGAATCGTGATTCGTGAATGGTGATTCGTGATTCGTGAATCGTGATTCGTGATTCGTGACTGGTGAGTGATGAGCGCGAAGGGATTCTCCACGACCTTGATCCACCGCGGTGAGGGCGCCGTCGCCGCAAACCCGCTGACCACGCCTATCTACGAAACCACGACGTACGTCTTCGAGAATGCGGATGCCGTGCGCCGGTACAACGAGGGGGGAAGCGGACAGTACCTGTATTCGAGATACGAGAATCCGACGGTGGTGGCGGTCGAGCAGAAGCTGGCTGCCGCCGACGGCGCGGAGCAGGCGCTCGTGTTCAGCTCGGGGATGGCCGCCACCTCGACGATCCTCCTCGCGCTGCTGAAGGCAGGCGACGAAGTGGTGTGCGGGGCCGCCATCTACGGCGGGACCTTCCACCTGCTCGAAGACTTCCTGCCGAAGTTCGGTGTCGTCCCGCGCTTCACCGGCGTGGAGGACATGCGCGAGCCCGAACGCGTCATCACCGATCGCACGCGCATCTTCTGGTTCGAGTCGCCGAACAACCCGCACCTGCGCTGCGTGGACGTGAAGCGCATCGCGCAGGCGTGCCGCGCGCGCGGTGTCGTCAGCATCATCGACAACACGTTCGCCAGCCCGCTCAACCAGCGTCCCCTGGCGATGGGGGTCGACCTGGCGATGCAAAGCGCAACGAAGTATCTCAACGGCCACAGCGACGTCACGGCGGGCGTGGTCTCCGGGTCGACGGAGATGATCCAGCCAGTGGCGATGGCGCGCCGGAAGCTTGGCGGCATCCTCGACCCGCAGGCGGCGTACGCGCTCAATCGCGCGCTGAAAACGCTCGAGATCCGCGTGCAGCGGCACAACGCCAACGCGATGGCCGTGGCGTCCGCGCTGGAGGCGCATCCGGCGATCGCGCGCGTCTACTATCCCGGCCTGTCATCGCACCCTGACCATGCCCTTGCGAAATGCCAGATGACCGGGTTCGGCGGCATGGTGTGCATCGACCTGTCCGGCGGCGAGGCGGCCGCCTGCCGCGCCTTCGATCGCCTCAAGGTCGTCAAGCGGGCCGCGAGCCTGGGCGGCACCGAGAGCCTGTGCAGCCTGCCCATCCTGACGTCGCAATGGGGCCACACCGACGAACAACTGAAGGCAGCCGGCATCAGCAGGGGCATGATGCGGTTGTCAATCGGTCTGGAAGACCCGCAGGATCTCATCGACGATCTGAAGCAGGCACTCGCCTGAGCCTGCAGTCCGAAGCCCGACCTCAGCCCGTTTTGACCAGCTTGTTCTTCTCAGGGGCCTGGTGCTCGTGGAGGAACTCGAGCGCCAGCGAGAGGACCTTCTCGGTGAATTCGTCGGCCTGCAGGTTGCCGTACTTATCCCTGAATGCCCTCAGCGGGACCACCGCCTTGGCCATCGCACGATGGCCGCCGGCGCTGCCGATGTGGGCGAAGTACTTGCGGACGAACTCGCCCGCGTTGCGCGAGTAGCCGAGGTTGCGGACCGACATCACGAGCGAGTCGCCCACGATGCCGGCGACGATCGTCCACTTGACGTTCTCGAGCTGCAGGTAGAAGTCAGCCACGTACGGGATGAAGTCCTCGCGCGGCGACGTCCCGAGGAACGCGCAGAACACCTGCTCGACCATCTGGCCGTTCTGCTTCGCCTTCAAGACGTACTCCAGCCGCTCCATGGTGATTTCCGCGCCCTCCATCTTCCTGATGAGCGCCGCATCGGCCAGCGGATAGAGATACGAGAACGCTTCCAGGTCCACGCGGTTCGCCTGGCGATTGAAGAACAGCGTGTCGGACTTGATCGCGTAGAGCATCGCCGTGGCGGTGCGCTCGGAGATGTTCGCGTCCACGGCGCGCAGGTGTTCCGTCAGGATCGTCGAGGTCGACCCGTAGTGGGGCCGGACGTCCTTGAAGACGGCGCTGTAGCCTGTCTGCTCGGGATGATGATCGATGACGAGATCCACCCGGTCGATGACGCCGCCGAAGTAATGTGGCTGCACGTCGACCATCGCCACGCGCTCGTAATTGGCGATCTCGTCCGGCGTGATGATCTCGACGTGGATGTCGAGCAGGTTGACCATCCGCACGTTTTCAGGCCGGGTCACTCCCTGCAGCGCGGCGATGACCGCCGTCTGCTTCGTGCGGCGCAGGACGTTGCGCAGTGCCAGGCCGCTGGCCATGGCGTCGGGGTCGGGCTCGTTGTGCAGCAGAATGAGGACGCGGTCGGCGTCGGTGAAGTAGCGCTGGTATTGCTGAACTTTGAGGCGGGTCAGCGAGCGGCTGAACTCGGTGAGCAGCGGCCCGCCGAACAGCTCCGACATCGTCAGGTAGTTCAGCTCGGGGAACTGCGACTTGAGCGTCTCCTCGCGTTTCTGGGAATCCGAGAGACCGACACCCAGGACGTAGGCCAGCGTGCCTCCCGCGTCGCGGACCGCCTCGAGAATCTTCCTGAGGCTTTTTCGGCCGTTGTCCTCGATGATGACGCAGGTGCCGGGAGTGAGGTCCGCTTTGAGGTACGTATCGGTCCGGCCCAGGTCCGCGGCCGACACACGCATGCCTGCATCGCCGAGCCGGCGGGCAAGTTGTTTGCTCTCGACCAGGAACTCGACCTCGAAGCTGGGCAGCAGGATCTCCGAGAGCATCCTGATGACCAGGTCGGTCTGACAAACGGCGAGGCACCTCATCTGCCGACCAACGCCGCCTCGAGCCGACGCGCCGCCGTCCCGGGATGACTATCCGACATAGACCCGAAACTCCGATTATACGCCCGCTGGCCGAAACAGCCATTTTGCCCGGGTTTCCTGGCGACGGCCGCCCTCGCCCGTGACGGCCGGGCCGTGGCGTGCGTCTCCTGTCTCGTCCTCGGCGTCCCCGTCGAGGCGGTCGCCTCGCTCCCGCCTCAACCCGGCGCGCTCGCTGGCCTGACGGTCGTGGTGCGGACAGGTACGTCGATGCGGAACTGATCGACGGACACGACCTCGTCGACAACCGCGTGCACGGCTACCCGACGGCGAGCATCCGCTACCACCGGGGGATGACGGCCCAACGGGTGTAGGATCTGGCCATGACGAGGCCCGTTGCTGCCATTGCGCTCGCACTCGTGACGGCGACCGCGCCCGCGTCCGCGCAGCAGCCGACGTTCCGCGCGGAAATCGACCTCGTCAACTTCGGCGTCACCGTGACCGATCGGCGCGGCAACCACATCACGGACCTCACGCCGGCTGACTTCGAGATCATCGAGGAAGGGCAGAAGCAGACGGTGACCTTCTTCGCACGCGGCGATCAGCTGGAGTCGGCGCCCGAGCTGCACGTCGGGTTGCTGTTCGACACGAGCGGCAGCATGGGCCTGGACATCCAGCTGTCCCGGTCCGCCGCCGTCAAGTTCCTCAATACGCTCAGCGACGCAGAGGACATGACGCTCGTGGATTTCGACACCGAGGTCCGGGTCGCGCGCTACGGGCAGCAGGATTTTCCGCGGATGGTCGAGCGCATCCGCTCGCGAAAGCCGGATGGATGGACCGCGCTGTATGACGCGCTCGGCGTGTATCTCGACGGGGCTGCCGAGGACGAAGGGCGCACGATCCTGGTCCTGTACACGGACGGCGGCGACACGCGCAGCACGATCGGGTTTGGCGACCTGATGACGCTGATTCGCGCCTCGGATGTCACCATCTACACGGTGGGCTTCCTCAACAACCAGTCGAGCGCAGTCAGGGCCGAGCTGCGCGCGCGACTTCACCAGATCGCCGACGCCACCGGAGGCCAGGCGTTCTTCCCGACGACCATGAAAGACGTCGAGGCGGCCTACGAAAAAGTTGTCGCGCAGATTCGCGCGCAATACAGCCTCGGCTATACCTCGACGAACACCAGGCAGGACGGACAGTGGCGCAAAGTGGAAATCAAGGTGAAGCGCCCCGACGTCCGCATCCAGAGCCGCAAAGGCTACTTCGCGCCGTACAAGCAGTAGCTGGCGGCAAGGCGGACAAGGTCCGCCTTAGGCGGACCTGAAGGTCCGCCTCTACGAACGCGTGAAGAGAAGGATTCGTAGAGGCGGGTCTTCAGACCCGCCTGGGCCGGCCAGGGCCGGCCGCCACGTCAACGCAGAGCGGGCGTGTGGCTTCCGGCTTCAGCCGGAAGGCATGGTACGATGGGTTGTTTCGCCGCATCGTGGCGGACGCGCCTCCTGCTCATGCCTTCTGTTCACGATCGCTTCACGCTCGTCAGCGACTTCGCCGTGCGCGGCGACCAGGTGCGCGCCATCCCGGAACTGGTGGAGGGGCTGAACCGCGGCGACACGCACCAGGTGCTGCTCGGCGTCACCGGCTCGGGCAAGACATACACGATGGCGCAGGTCGTGTCCGCCGTGAACCGGCCCGCGCTGGTCATGGCGCACAACAAGACGCTCGCCGCTCAGCTCTACCAGGAATTCAAGCGCTTCTTTCCGAAGAACGCCGTGGAGTACTTCGTGTCGTACTACGACTACTACCAGCCGGAGGCCTACGTCCCGGCCACCGACTCGTACATCGAGAAGGAAGCGACGATCAACGACGAGATCGACCGGATGCGGCTCTCCGCGACGCGCTCGCTCTTCGAGCGCCGCGACGTCATCATCGTGGCGAGCGTGTCGTGCATTTACGGCCTCGGCTCGCCCGAAGCGTATTACGGCATGCTGCTGCCGCTCGAAGTCGGCCAGCGCATCGATCGCGACCAGATCCTCCGCAAGCTGGTCGAGATCCAGTACGAGCGCAACGACACCGAGTTCGGACGCGGCGCCTTCCGCGTGCGCGGCGACATCGTCGAAGTCGTGCCGTCGTACGAGGAGCACGCGCTGCGCATCGGCCTCTTCGGCGACGAGGTGGACGAGCTCGCCTGGTTCGATCCGCTGACCGGAAAGGTGATCCGGCGGCTCGACAAGGTCGCGGTCTACCCGAAGTCGCATTTCGTCACCTCGCGCGACCGCACGAAGCAGGCGGTGGTGGCCATCAGGCAGGAGCTCGAGTGGTATCGCGGGCAGCTCGAGTCGGAAGGCAAGCTGCTCGAGGCGCAGCGCCTGCACCAGCGGACGATGTTCGACCTGGAGATGATCCGCGAAATCGGCTACTGCCACGGCATCGAGAACTACGCCCGCCATCTGACAGGCCGCCCGCCCGGCGCGCCGCCGCCCACGCTCCTCGACTACCTGCCGGACGATGCGCTGGTGATCGTGGACGAGAGCCACCAGACAGTGCCGCAGGTACGCGGCATGCACGCCGGCGACCGGTCGCGCAAGGAGGTCCTGGTCGCCTACGGGTTTCGCCTGCCGTCGGCGCTCGACAACCGGCCGTTGAACTTCGAGGAGTGGGAGGAGCGCGTCAGCCAGGTGGTCTTCGTCTCGGCGACGCCCGGGCCGTACGAGTTGACGAAGTCGGGTGGCGTGGTCGTCGAGCAGGTCATCCGTCCGACCGGCCTGATGGATCCTCCGATCGAGGTCAAACCCGTGCGCGGGCAGGTGGACGACCTGCTGAAGGAGATTCGCGAGCGCGTCGCGCGCAAGGAGCGTGTGCTCGTCACCACGCTGACCAAGCGCATGGCCGAGGACCTGACGACGTACTACCAGGAGCTCGGCGTGAAGGTGCGCTACCTGCACTCCGACATCGATACGCTGGAACGCGTGGAGATCCTGCGCGATCTGCGGCGTGGTGCGTTCGACGTGCTCGTCGGCATCAACCTGCTTCGTGAAGGGCTGGACCTCCCCGAGGTATCGCTCGTCGCGATTCTCGACGCAGACAAGGAAGGCTTCCTGCGGTCGTCGGGCTCGCTGATCCAGACATCGGGCCGCGCGGCGCGCAACGTCAACGGGCAGGTCATCATGTACGCAGACACTTTGACCGCGTCGATGAAGTCCGCCATCGCGGAAACCGAGCGGCGGCGCGCGCTGCAGGCCGCGTACAACGCGGAACACGGTATCACCCCCGAATCGGTCGTGCGGGAAATCGACGACGTGCTGTCGAGCGTCTACGAGCGCGACTACGCGACCGGCCCCGCGTTGCGCGAGAGCCGCGAGCCGTTCCGCACGCAGGCCGAGCTCGAAGCCGAGATGCGCCGCCTCGAGGGTGAGATGAAATCGGCGGCCGCCAACCTCGATTTCGAGCGCGCGGCATCGCTGCGCGACACGCTGAAGACACTGCGCAGCCGCGAGCTCGGTCTCACCGGCCTGCCGGCGGGACGGTGACGCGTTGCTGGAGCTTCTCAACCGATGGTTGAAGCAGGCGGTTCTCGAGGTTCAGGAATACGTCATCCTGGTCTCCGCCGCGCTTCGCGGCGTGGTGACCCGCCCCCGCTACCGCCGTGACATCATCGAGCAGTTCGAGGCGATCGGGGTGGGCTCGCTCACGGTCGTGCTGCTGACCGGGTTCTTCACCGGCGCCGCGCTGGCGCTGCAGAGTGGCCAGACGCTCGATCAGTTCGGGGCCAGATCGCTTGTCGGACGGCTGGTCAGCGCCTCGATGATCAAAGAGCTCGGGCCCGTGCTCACCGGCCTGATGCTCGCGGGCCGGGTGGGATCCGGCATCGCCGCCGAGCTGGGGTCGATGGTCGTCACCGACCAGATCAACGCGCTGCGCGCGCTCGGCACCGACCCGGTGCGCAAGCTCGTCGTCCCGCGCCTGCTGGCGGGCACGTTCATGGCGCCGGTGCTGACGGTGATCGCCGACACGTTCGGGATCGTCGCCGGCTGGCTGATTGCCGTCACCAGCCTCCGCGTCGGGTCGAGCGTGTACTGGACGTCGGTGCTCGACGGCCTGTACCTCGAGGATGCATGGCAGGGGCTGATCAAGCCGTTCGCGCTCGGCTTCGTGATCGTGACCATCGGCTGTCACGTCGGCCTGCGCACCAGCGGCGGCACGCAGGGCGTCGGCCGGGCCACGACCAACGCGGTGGTCGCGGCGTCGGTGGCGGTGATCGCCGTCGATTTCTTCCTGACGCCGTTGCTGATTTGGTTGTTGTATTGATGGC
>DATDHP010000342.1:0-15390 GCA_036521515.1 Vicinamibacterales bacterium | reverse complement strand
TGCCTTCTCGGTTCGTGTTCAGGTTCACGGTTCAGTTCGCGGTTCGAAGTTCAGCGTTCAGTTCGCGGTTCGCCGTTCGGGGTTCGGGGTTCGGGGTTCGCGCGAGCGCCGAAGGCGCGACGCGCCGAACAACGAACTGAGAACTGAGAACCGAGAACTGAACTCCGAACCTGAACACGAACCGGGAAGCGAGAACCCAGAAGAGTGAACGGTACGGCGCGCTAATCCGCCGCAGGCGGATCACCGCGCCGAAGGCGTTCGCGTGCCTTCTCCACGTCACGGTGGAACACGAACAGGCGATCGGCGTTGCCCTCGGGGTCGGTGAAGTTGAACTGCTTGCCGCGGCGCAGTTTCAGGCGCAGATTCTTGTCGAGATAGTCGACCTGGAATGTATCCAGGTCGAGCAGCGCCGTCGTGAACTGATCGTCTTTGTTCGTGGTCTCGTAGCGAATCCCCTGCGGCGTGGCCACGAGGCGGCCACGGCACGACCCGATCCCGTGCTTGTGGATGACGTCCACGCGCGCATCGAGCCGCACTTCCCTGAACTTCACGGCGATGTCGCGCGAGCCTGGCTCGACCTCGATGGCCTCGGCGAAACTGTCGAACCCTTCCGCCGACACATTCAGCTGGTGCGTACCTGGCTTGACGTTCTCCGCGACGACCGGCGCGGTGCCAATGAATTGCCGATCGAGAAACACCTGGGCGCCCGGCACGTCGGCGCCGATGCGCAGCGTGCCGGCATCCGGCGCCGCCTCGACGGGGGCGGGAACAGGCTCGGGCGCGGCTTCAACGCGCGGCGGAGGAGCCGGACGTGGCGCGGAACGTGCGGGCCCGGCCCGTGGTGTTTCCGGCACCGGCGTTTCGCGGATGACTGGCGGCGCCGGCGCCCGTTCCACGACGGCCGCGGGAGCAGCGGCCTCGCGGTCCGGTTGCAGGACGTAGATTGTCAGGCCTGTGCCGGCGGCAAGCGCCACGGCGACAGCGCCGATCACGGCGGTTCGATGCACGCCCCAGATCCTACTCGGACAGTACGCGCTCGTAAACGGCCAGATCGGCCGCTGAGAAACAGCAGAAAATCACTTCCTCGATCGACGTGTCCTCGCCCGTCCGCTCGCGCACGGTCGCGACCGCCAGCGGCGCCGCGTGCTCCACCGGGTAGCCGTACACACCGGTGCTGATCGAAGGAAACGCGATCGAGCGCAGCCGCTCGGCGTTCGCGAGCGCAAGCGAACGCCGGTAGCACGATGCCAGGAGCTCGGCCTCGCCACGGTTCCCGCCATGCCAGACAGGTCCAACTGCATGAATCACATAGCGGGCGCTCAGGCGGAACCCGGGCGTCATCTTCGCGTCGCCCGTGTGGCATGCCCCCAGCGACCGGCATGCCGTCAGCAGGTCTGGCCCCGCCGCGCGGTGGATGGCCCCGTCCACGCCGCCGCCGCCAAGCAGCGAGGTGTTGGCCGCGTTGACGATGGCATCGACATCGAGGGTCGTGATGTCGCCGCGAACCGCGCGCAGACGCGCCGTCATGGCCGTGCTTTCAGTCGGATCTCGAACAGCTTCGGCCACAGCTTGCCAGTGACGAAGAGACGATCGCCGGCCGCGTCGTACGCGATGCCGTTCAGGACGTCGTCTCCCTGAGGACCTTGCCGCGGACGGAGTCCGGTGAGATCCACCCAGGCGGTTACGGCGCCCGTGGCTGGAGCGATGATGACGATGCGCTCGGTGAGCCAGACGTTCGCGTAGATGGATCCCTTGACGAACTCGAGCTCGTTGAGATCGTCGACCGAGCCGTTGTGGTCGCGCACGTTCAGGCGCGACTGTTCGTCGAACGTCGTCGGATCGAGAAATCGCAGGTTCGGCGTGCCGTCGCTCATGATGAGCCGCGTGCCATCCTGGGTCAGGCCCCATCCCTCGCCGGCGTACCTGAACTGGCGGAGCTCCTTGAACGAGTCGAGGTCGTAAACGAAGCCGATGTTGGAGACCCATGTGAGCTGAACGAGTTGACTGCCCCAATCGGTGAGACCCTCGCCGAAGTACTCGTTGGCGAGCATGCGACGCTGGACGACTTCGCCGGTTTCGAGGCGCACCTTGCGCACGGACCCGCGGCCGGTCTGGCCGGTGCTCTCGTAGAGGAAGCCGTCGCGAAAGATCAGGCCCTGCGTGAATGCCTCGGGATCGTGCGGATACTCGCGCACGATTTCGTAGCCGTGCACGACAGGCTCCGGCGCGGCCTGCACGGCCGCGATCGGTTCCCGCTCCGGCGCGCCGCATGCCTGGAGCAGGATTGCGGTGATCGCCGAGCCGGCGCGCAGCATCGTCGAGACCAGCCAAGGACTCCGCCGTCGGTATCCCTCCACTCGCGAAGGGATGGAGGTGCGAGTCCTTGGCCGGTCTAGCCAGTATCTGTTTGGCGCGCTGCGCGCGCCGAGGACCGCTATACGGCTCGTCACAACGCGTACGAGACTCGCGTCTGGAGCCGTATAGCGGTCCACGAGACGTCTCACCTGCGTTCCCATCCTTGGACCGCGCGCCCGCGCGGAATCAGTCTTCCAGCGTAAACCCGACCTTGAGCGCCACCTGCCAGTACGCGATGCGTCCCTCTTCGATGAGTCCGCGCGTCTCCACGACCTGGAACCACCGAAGGTTTCTCAGCGTCGTCGCCGCACGGCCAATCGCCGTGTTCACGGCATCGTCGAAGCCTTTCGTTGACGAACCCACCAGCTCGACGGTCTTGTAGACGTGGTCTGGCATCGCGGCCTCCGGCAGAAGATGCGTGGAGGCGGATGCTAGCATGCGGAGACGCGTCGTGGAGACGGAGGTCGCCGGGCAGGTGTTTGCAATCGTTCCGGCTGGAACCAGGTCGCTCGTTTTCCTGTGAAACTCAAGGAATCGGGGGGGTGGCCGATTTCAGAGGCATGAAGCGGTCGTCGAGGTCTGCCGTGGTGACCTGGGTTGACTGGCTGCGGTCCGGCCAGTGGGAGGAATCTGCTGACACGGCGATCCCCATGCTGCCGGCGATAGCCAGCCAGGTGGTGGACCTGGCGCTCGACCCCGGCGTCTCGGCGACGCGCATCACCAACGTCATCTCGAAGGACCCGGTCCTGGCGAGCCGTGTCATCCAACTCGCGAACTCGGCATTCAGCGCGCCGGCAACGGAGATCACCTCCATCAACGAAGCGGTCGTCCGCATGGGCACGGGCCCGGTGCGGAACGTCGTCACCGCCGCGTGCCTGAGCTCGCTGTCCGCTGATCCGAGGATCTACGGCCGCCAGGGACGCGATCACATCGACCACAGCATCGGCACCGCGTACCTCGCGTGGCTGCTTGCCGACCGCGCGGACGAACCGCCTGAGCAGGCGTTCCTCTACGGCCTGCTGCACGACATCGGAAAGTTCGTCATCCTGAAGCTCGCGCGCGAGTGCGACAACTTCGCGGTGATCCGTCCCGACGAAGACGAAACCGCGATGATTCTCCGCGAGAAGCACTCGTCGATCGGGGGATACGTGCTGAAGCAGTGGGCCATGCCGCACTGCCTGTTCGACCCGATCGTCTGGCACCACGATCCATCGTGCGCGCGGGAGCGTCGCGGGGCGGCAACCGTCGCCTACGTGGCCAACCGCCTCGCACACCGCTTCGGCTTCGGCTGCGAGGTCGAGGAGTTCGATCCGCTGGCCGATCCGGTGATCGTGGAATTCGGGCTGGATGCGCGCGGCATCGAGAAGCTCGACTTCCACGCGCCCGGCCTGTTCGCGATCGCGCGGAAGATCGCCGGTTAATCTGCGAACGCGATTCGTGAATCACGAATCGCGTGTCACGAACGTTATCATCCAGGGTTCATTTACAATTCATTCCTGGGCGGCGATTCGAACCCGATCGCCGGCCCGCTCTTCCACTTCAACCAACGCGGCAAGCGCGTCGCCCGTGAGGCGACAGATCCGCCAGTCTTCCATCACGGTTGCGCCAAGTCTCCGGTAGAAGCCGACGGCAGGCTCATTCCAGTCGAGTACCGCCCACTCCATACGCCCGCACCCGCGGTCGACGGCGATGCGGGCGAGATGCGAGAGCAGCCGGCGGCCGACGCCATGGCCGCGCCACTCGGGCAGCACGAAGAGATCCTCGAGATAGAGACCCGGCTTCGCCAGGAAAGTCGAGTAATTATGGAACCAGAGCGCAAATCCAGCGGGCTCGGTGTCGACGTACGCGATAACGGTCTCGGCCGCAGGCTTGTGGCCGAAGAGCGTCTCGCGCAGCGCTGCCTCGGTGGCAACCATCTGATGGGCGAGCCGCTCGTACTCGGCAAGCGCGGTGATCAGCCGCAGGATGAGCGGGACATCCCGCTCGGTTGCCGGCTCGATGCGAATGTTCATGGCAGAATCGCAATCGCCCGCAGCGGGGCGCCGCTGCCGCCGCCGATCTTCATCGGTAACGCGATGACCGTGGCGCCGCGCACTGGCAGCCGCTCGAGCGCCGTCAGATTCTCGAAAGCGGGGACGTCGCGTTCGAACAGCACGCGGTGCGATTCGTACTGTGTCGACGGGCCGTGGTCGATGCTGGCCGTGTCGATGCCGATGGCCGAGAGTTGACGGTTGGCCACCAGCCAGCGTGCGGCCTCGGGATGCAAGCCCGGGAAGTGGAGCCCGGCAACGGCGTCCGGTCCGCGCCCGGATGTGCCGAGATACCGTGCCGCATCGGGCCATCGCCGCGAGAATCCGGTGCGGATGAGAACGATGGCATCGGCCGGAATCTGCCCGTCACGCGCTTCGGCCTGCTGGATGTCGGCGACTGTCACCTGGTAGTCCGCCGCGCGGTCCGCGCGGTCGGTGACGTCAATGACGACGGCCTGGCCCACGAGGCGATCGAGCGGAATCTGCTCGACCGTCTGCCTGCCTCGTGCGAAATGGACCGGGGCATCGATGTGCGTGCCGCCATGCTCCGACGTGAAGAAGTTGTTGGCGGCGTAGTAGTAGCCACCCGGTGTTTCGCCGTCGGCGACTTTTTCCAGCCGGAACGGATCGGCGGTCGGCCAGAAGATCGTCGAGCTGTCATACGTGTGGGAGAGATCGACCATCTGGCCAGCCGGAAAGCCGGACGCCGTGGATGGTGGGGAGGAGCATCCGCTCGCCACCAGCATCACCAGTAAGAGAGCGAATTGAAGTTGGCGCATAGGTGCGAGGCTAGCATGGCACGTTTTCTTCCGCCTAAAGGCGGAAGCCACAATACAGGGTGTGGCTTCCCTCTTACCGGAACGAATCACGAATCACGATTCACGAATGTATCTGTCGACTTCCGCTTCGAGAATCTGCAGCGGCACGGTGCCGGCGCCGAGCACCACGTTATGGAAGTCCTGTAGCGAGAAGCGCGGGCCAAGGGCGGCACGCGCCTGCTCGCGCAGTTCGACAATCTTGAGCTGGCCGATCATGTACGCGCACGCCTGCCCGGGGTTCACCACGTACCGCTCGACCTCGCTCGGCTCGATGCCGTAGTCAATCGCCTGCTGCCGTGTCCAGCGTTTTGCGTGCAGTCCGGTGTCCACGACGAGCCGACGCGCGCGGAAGAGGGCAGAATCGAGCTGACCGAGAAGCCCTTCGGGATCTCCCTCGTACCAGCCCGATTCGGCCGTCAGCCGTTCCGCGTAGAGCGCCCATCCTTCCGTGATGGCCGAGATCGTGCCGAACGCACGAATGCGGCGGAACCGCGGCAGCGATTCATCCTCCTGGCCGAGGGCAATGTGGAAGTGATGGCCCGGCACCGTCTCGTGATACACGAGCGATCGCAGCCGGAACTTCGTCATCTGGTCGGGACGGAGCGGCATCTGGAACACGCCGGGCCGCGAGCCGTCGAGCGGCGGCGCATTGTAGCTCGCGGCCGCGTTCGCCTCGCGGAACCGCGGATATGGCTGCGCGATCACACCCGACCGCGGACGGCGGTCGAACAGCAGCGCGGCACGCTTCTCCGCGTCACGCATGATCGATTCGATATCCGTCATGATCGCGGTGCGGCCCTGCTCGCTCAGCGGATACGCGAGGTCACTCCGCAGCTGCTCGACGCGATCCTTCACCGTGCCTTCGGCGCGGCCGAGCCGGCGCAGGATGGCATCCATCTCCGTCTCGATACGCGCGACCTCGCGCAGCCCTATCTCGTGAATCTGGTCGGCGGTCAGGCTGGTCGTCGTGAAGCGGCGCAAGTGATGGGCGTACGCCGCGTCGCCACCCTTCAGCCGCCACAACCCCGCGTCATTCGTGGAGAGCGGCAGCTGCTCTTGCAGCAATGCGATCGCGCTGCGCCATGCAGGGTAGATCTGCGACGCGACGATCTTTTCCGCGGCCGCCCGCAGCTCCCCGCGCCGCGCCTCCGGGACCCCGCGGGCCGCGCGCAGCCGCTCGTCGAAGGCGGTCACAAACGGGTTCTGACCCGGCGCGCCACTGATGAACTGCCGAAGCTGAGTCACCGTGGCGTCCAGGATGAAGCGCGGCGGGATCGTCCCTCGAGCGGCGATCCGGCGCGCGTCGGCAATCGCTTCGCCCATCCGCGTTCCCACCAGGGCGAGCCGCGCCAGGTAGTTGTCCGCGTCCGCCTCGGTGCGGAGCGGATGATTCACGGTCAGCGCGTTGACCAGCGTGACGTTGACGCCGCCAAACTGCTCCAGCGGAAACGCCAGGTCGTCGAACGCCTCTCCCGACGCGATGGTGTCGAGCTGCCACTCCATCAGCTGGGCGGAGACGCGCTGCGCGTCGGTCATGGCCGAGCGGTCGAACCGTCGCAGTTCCGCCAGGCCCCGACGCGCGAGGCGTGCGCGCTCGCGCCGGTACTCCGGGGTCAGCGGTGTCACCTGGCGTTCGAGCCGGTTCTGTGCCTCGCCGGTGAAATAGCGCGTGGACGTGACGGCGTTCGGGTTCCCCCGCATCCACTCGGCTGTAAAGCTGTCGAAGAACTGGTCGACCGTGCGCTGCTGTCCGTGCGCGCCCGCGGACGCGAGGACGACGAGCGCGATGGCCACGATGAGCGGTGCAGGCCGGGCGGGAATCTGGAGCTTCATTGGACCGCTATGCGGGTTCATACGGAGATTTTGTACTCGTTACGCCGGAACCGCATAGCGGTCCTAGGCGCGCGAAGCGCGCCAAAGAGATACTGTCAAACCAGCCAAGGACTCTGCCGGATATCAAGGCAGAGCCCTTGGCTGGATTCTTCTCGGATCTTACGATGACATCACCCAGAGGCGATGCGGCACGGAGAACCTATACATACCTGCTCGGCGACGCGGGCAGGGAAGCGGCACGCCTGCGCGCGCAGGCCAGGCTCTGGGACCCGGTGACGCTGGCATTGTTCGACCGCATCGGGATCAGGCGCAGCGCGCACGTGCTGGAGATCGGTCCCGGCCAGGGCTCACTGCACCGGGAGCTCCGCCGCCGCGCCGGCGGACCGGTCGACGCCATCGAGCCATCGGCGCCGTTCCGCGCACGGCTGCACGCGCTCGCCGCGCGCGACGGCCTCGGCGAAGGGCGCGTCTGGGACACCTACCTCGCCGACGTCCGTTTACCGCGCGGTCACTACGACGTGATCTTCGCGCGATGGGTGTTCCTGTTCCTGCCCGACGCCGAGGGGCACGTCCGCAAGCTGGCGGCCGCGCTCAGGCCCGGCGGCGTCCTGGCGATCCAGGACTACTGCCGCGAAACGTTCCTGATGGTGCCGACGCCGCCCGAATGGCGCGCGTTCGTGGCGGCGGACGAAGCGTTCATCGGAACGCACGGCGGTGACGCCAGCATTGCCGGCAAGCTCCCCGCGATGTACCGGAAGGCGGGCCTCGACGTCGTGGATCTCACGCCGACCATCAAGACCGGTCGTCCCGGCTCGCCGGAGTGGACCTGGCTCACGACGTATTTCTTCAGCGTGATGGATGAGATGGCTCGATTTGCGCCGTTCAGCCGCGTGCAGGCGAAGCGGCTCCGCCGGCACTGGATGGCGGCAAGCCGCGACAAGACGTCGGTGCTGATTGCGCCCGCCGTCTTCGATGTGATCGGGCGCCGGCCGAAGACGCGGACTTCCGGCTGAACTGTCCGGAGATCACGAGACCTTGACCATGCGCTTGCCCACGTTCTTCCCGGCGAGAAGGCCGACGAGGGCCCCCGGCATGTTCTCGAGCCCGATAATGACGTCCTCGTACACTTTGATCCTGCCTTCCGTGACCCAACGCTGGAGCTCGGCAACGCCACGCGCGTACTCGTCCAGGAAATTGAGGACGAGAAAGTAGGCGACCGAGCAATTCCAGACGACCGGCGGGGAAAACCCGGCCACAGGTTCCGACCCCGTGTCGTATCCGGAGATCGCGCCGCAGATGACGATGCGCCCGCAGCGGTTCATGGCGGCGGCACAGACCCTGAGTGTGTCACCGCCTACATTGTCGAAATAGATATCGACGCCATGGGGAGCGGCGCTCTTCAGCGCATCGGCCACTCGTCCCGCTTTGTAGTTGATCGCGGCGTCGAATCCAAGCTCCTGCTTGAGCACCGCGCACTTCTCGTCGCTTCCCGCGATGCCTACCACCCGACACCCAGTGATCTTGGCGATCTGCCCGACGACGGAGCCGACGGCGCCGGCGGCACCAGACACGACGACCGTCTCGCCCGCTGCGGGCCTGCCGAATTTCAGAAGCCCGATATAGGCGGTGTAGCCGGCGCTGATGCCATAGACGCTCACGAGATGGGACACCGGTTCAATGGCGGGCAGTTTCACTGCCGTCTCCGCCGCCATCGCCGCATAGTCCTGCCAGCCCGCATCGCAGAAGACGAGGTCACCCCTGGAAAAACCAGGAGACTTCGATTCGACAACTTCTGCCACCGCAAACGCCCCCATCACATCGCCGGGGTCGACCTTTGGACGATAGGTCGCGCGTTTCATGTAGAGGCGATTGGCCGGATCGACGGAAAGGAACCGGACCTTGACCAGGAGCTCGCCCTCCCGGGGAGCCGGCATGGCTCCTTCGATCAGGCGGAACTGGTCGATCGAGAGCTTTCCCTGAGGGGTCTCTGTCAGCACGATCTGTCGGTTGATCTGGCTGGATGACACGGCTCACTCCCCTCGTGACCCGAACGTCCGGCGCGGAGTTCCCCGACCGGGACGGTTTCCGCGCCAACCCGGTAGGAGGTAGATATGAAACTCTGGCCAAACACGTCAACAGCTCCGCCGCGTTCAACCCGGCGTTTACTGCTTGATGAACCTGTCCACTTCCGCCTCCAAGGATCTGCAGCGGCACGGTGGGTCGCGCTCTTTCGAGCTCGCGCAGCAGCCGGTCCTGAACGCGTACGGCTCTTACCGGATGAGGGCCGGATCGACCTTGGTGTCTCAGGCGTCACCGTCGGCCGCAGGCGCCTCGCCACGGCCGCGCTGGATCTCCTCGAGTAATGCCTCGAGCTCCGCCAGCGCGGCGAGATCCCTGGGCCGCCCGGCCGCCCGTTTCAGGCGAATCAACTGCGGCAGCGTGACAACGTCGATCTCGACGCCGCACACGCGGATGCGCCTGGTGTGAGGAAGAAGCTGCTCGTAAGTCCCGCCGCCAGCCACCTCGCCAAGCAAATCCAGATCGCCCATCGCGGTGGTCAGCGTGAAATTGAGCCCGCGTGTCAGAGTCTGGACATCCAGCCGGAACGGAAGCCCCAACGGAGCTCCTCGCAGGTACGGCGACACCGGGGCGAGGGCGGCGGCAAGACGGGAGAGGTTTTCCGGAGTTCGCGCGTAGACCACGTCCAGATCAACCGTGACGCGCGCCGACCCGAGAACCGTGGCGGCGAACCCGCCAACCAGCACGAAATGGACGTCCGCTTCGTTCAATCGGCGAATCAGCCCCTCGAAGTCGGTCATCGCGCGGCACGTGCTCCCGCGCGTCGAAGCTCCTCGGCGAAGCGCAATGCCGCGATCATGTTCCGCACGCGGACGTCCACAGAGCGTCGCAGCTGCTCGCGCAGGAGCGTGCGGTCCACATCCTTCTTGTAGGCCTCGATGACCGGATCCGGCTCGAAGCGCTCGGCGGTGTCCGGCTCGCGCGCGTTGTCTACAGGCTGCATGGCGACCTCTTTCGACATTCTGACGCCGCTGCGCATCCGCAGCAAGGAACACGTACCCGGCGCCTCCGACGCTGGTGCGGCCTGGCCGAGGCTGGAAGAAGTTGAGATGGAATAGTGCACATCCGATCGGGCTTCGCTGCTGGCCCCTTCCCGACTCGATTCGCGCCGTTCAGCCCCACGCAGGGCCAGCCGCCTCCGCCGGCACTGGAATGCGGCAAGCCACGACTGAACATCCGTTCTCATCGCGCCGGCGGTGTTCGACGTGGTCGGGCGACGGCCGCGGAGGACCGCGATCGGCTCTATGGCGCAAGGCCGGGGGGCCGAGGGGCGGTTGTCGAAACACCACGATGTGGCTATCATAGCCATATCGCGTGTTCTCCGATGCGAAGCACCAACATCGCCGACCTTCGAAACCGCCTGACGCAGTATCTGCAGGAAGTCCGCGCCGGCGAGGAAATCATCGTTCGTGACCGCCAGCGGCCAATCGCCAAGATTGTTCCGTTCACGGTCGATGATGACGATGCCGACGATGCGGCGCTCGTGGCGGCGGGTCTGATGCGCAAGGGATCAGGGACGATTTCCCCCTCATTCTGGAAGGCGCGGCGGTCCCGGGTGACGCTCGACACGGCCGCCGCCGCCGTCAGCGCCGAGCGCGAGTGAGATCGCGCGTGGCGTTCTGGGACGCGAGCGCCATCGTGCCTCTCTGTTGCTCGCAGCCCGCAACGGCGCAGGGCCGCCGGCTGCGTCGCGATCTGAAACGTATGGTCGTGTGGTGGGGCACGCCTCTCGAAGCACGGAGCGCCTTCGCCCGACTCGTGCGCGACGGACAGCTCACTATGCAGGAACGCGCCACGGCGATTCGATTGCTCGCGCAGCTTCGAGTGGCGTGGGATGAGATTCTCCCGACCGAGAAGGTTCGGTCGCTCGCCGAGGATCTGCCCGATTCACACGGTGTTCGCGCCGCCGATGCCGCACAGCTCGCCGCGGCTCTCGTCTGGTGCCGCGAACGGCCGAAGCAACGACCGCTCGTCTGCTTCGACGAGCGTCTCAGGACCGCTGCCGCCGCTCTAGGATTTTCAGTCCGGCCATAGGCAGGGCCCGCAAACCCCAACGAAACGGCAGCCACAGGTCGAAAGGACCAGTGAAGTAAGGGAAGAGCGCTGATTGCGCCCGCCGTCTTCGATGTGATCGGGCGCCGGCCGAAGACGCGGTCTTCCGGCTGAACTGTCCGGAGATCACGAGACCTTGACCATGCGCTTGCCCACGTTCTCCCCGGCGAGAAGGCCGACGAGGGCCCCCGGCATGTTCTCGAGCCCGACAATGACGTCTCTTTACGGGGTTGATGCGAGTTCCCTCGAAAAACGGGTGTTTCCGCCTCTGGCTCGACCCAAGGAAAGGGAAGAATGCGCCCGCCGCGCGTGTTAAAATCCGGCCGTTCAACCGGCAGCGAAGCTGTGCCTCGAAAACGCCGAGCACGTCGCCGCCGGGGCAATTTTTACGACCGGGGGGGCTCTTGCGCCCCGCCGCGCGGGGCCAACAGGTGCCACGGGCACCGGAGGCACTGATGACGAAGCGCTGGCTGTTGTGCCTTGCTGGCGGCGTGGCGCTGGTGTCCGCGTCTGCAGGTTCTCTCGGCGCTGGCGGGGCGCAGCCCCAAACGGCCGTTTCGCCCACGCCGCCTGTCTCGCCGCAGCGGGCAGTCCTCAATCAGTACTGCGTCGCGTGCCACAACGACCGGGTCAAAACGGCAGGACTCGCGCTCGATACGATCGATCTCCAGCGCGTCGGTGCGCACGCGGAGGCGTTGGAAAAGGTCGTGCGGAAGCTTCGTGGCCGCATGATGCCTCCAGCCGGGCTGCCGCGGCCCGACGACGCGACCTACGACTCCCTCCTGGCCTATCTGGAGACGGCGCTGGACCGGTCGGCCGCCGCGGCTCCCAATCCCGGGCGAACCGACACGTTTCGCCGGCTCAATCGAACCGAGTACCAGAATGCGATCCGCGACCTTCTGGCGATCGAGGTCGACGTGTCGTCGCTGCTCCCGAAAGACGATGTGAGCTATGGCTTCGACAACGTGAGTGTTGGAGAATTCTCGCCGACGCTGTTGGAGCGATACCTGGCGGCGGCGCAGAAGGTCAGTCGTCTGGCAGTCGGAAGTCCTCTGCCCTCGCCCGCGAGCCACATCGTCATGCTGCCGGCGGATCTCACGCAGGAGGATCATTTCGAGGGCCTTCCGTTCGGCACGCGCGGCGGAACGGTCGTGCGCTACACCTTCCCGCTCGACGGCACTTACGAGATCCAGGTCCGCTTGTCGCGTGACCGCAACGAAAACGTCGAGG
Organism: Vicinamibacterales bacterium; assembly: GCA_036521515.1. Lineage (GTDB taxonomy): Bacteria > Acidobacteriota > Vicinamibacteria > Vicinamibacterales > UBA2999 > Gp6-AA40. Next base: position 2,993 of record DATDHP010000342.1, on the reverse strand, counting down.
GACTCACCGAACCGCACCAGTTGGAGCTGACGCTGGATGGAACGCGCATCCAGCTCTTCGATGTCATGCCGAACCGCAACATGGTTGGCACCTATTACGCGGACGAAGCGGTCGACAAGAATTTGAACATCCGCGTTCCAGTGCAGGCGGGCCCTCACGAGCTTGGCGTCACGTTCCTGCGAAAGACGTTCGCGCTGCCGGAAACCGAGCGTCAGCCGTACAAGGCGCACTACAACATGGACCGGCATCCACGCATCCAGCCGGCTGTGTATTCGGTTGCGGTGACCGGACCATTCGACGCGGGCAGGGCGGCTGACACGCCGAGCCGGGACCGTATTTTCGTCTGCTACCCTGCACGCGCTTCAGAGGAGGCTGACTGCGCCAGGACGATCCTCTCCACGGTGGCGCGCCGCGCGTATCGACGGCCGGTCAGCGATGCCGACCTGCAGCAGCCGCTTGCGTTTTACCAGGACGCGCGGGCCGAGGGCGGGTTCGACGCCGGCATCGAAATGGCGCTTCGGGCCATTCTCGCCAGCACCGAGTTCCTGTTCCGCGTCGAACGGGACCCGCGCGGCGTTGGCCCGAATACACCCTACCGCATCAGCGATCTGGAGCTGGCCTCTCGTGTGTCGTTCTTCCTGTGGAGCAGTATCCCCGACGAGGAGCTCCTCGGCCTGGCCATCGGCGGCACGCTGAAGCAGCCGGCGGTGCTGGAACGCCAGGTGCGGCGGATGCTGGCCGACCCGCGTTCGGATGCATTGGTCGCGAACTTTGCCGGGCAGTGGCTGTACTTGCGAAACCTGGCGGCGGCGACTCCGGACAACCGGATGTTCCCGGACTTCGACGACAACCTCCGGCAGGCCTTCCGCAGGGAGACGGAGCTGTTCTTCGACAGCGTCGTCAAGGAGGATCGTAACGTCCTCGACCTGTTGCGAGCGAAGTACACGTTCGTCAACGAACGGCTGGCAAGGCACTATGGCATCCCCAACGTGTACGGCAGCCGCTTCCGCAGAGTCAATCTGGGAGAGGACAGCGTGCGTGGAGGGCTCCTCGGTCAGGGCAGCGTGCTGACGGTGACGTCGTATGCGAACCGGACGTCGCCCGTGCTCCGCGGCAAGTGGATCCTGGAAAACATCCTCGGTACTCCGCCGCCGCCGCCACCACCGGACGTTCCTCCGCTGAAGGACAACGGGGTGGCGGGCAAGATCCTCTCGATGCGCGAGCGCATGGCCCAGCACCGCGCGAATCCGGCCTGCTCCGGCTGCCATCAACTGATGGATCCGGCGGGCTTGTCGATGGAGAACTTTGACGCCATCGGGCGCTGGCGGACGCGCACCGAGGCGGGTACGGCCGTTGATGCCTCGGGAGGCCTTCCCGGCGGCGCCACGTTCGAGGGGGTGGCCGGACTTCGCAGCGCGTTGCTCGGTCGTCCGGAGCCGTTCGTCAACACGATCACTGAAAAGCTCATGACGTACGCGCTGGGCCGGGGACTCGAGTACTACGATGCTCCGGCGGCCCGCTCCATCGCACGCGATGCGCGCAGTCATGATTACCGGTTCTCGTCGCTGGTTCTCGGCATCGTCAACAGCAGCCCGTTTCAAATGAGGCGGACGGCCCAGAACTGAACTGTCAATGCTCCTGTAGAGAGGACGACCTATGTTCATCTCGAAGGCATCGTTGCCTCGCCGCACGTTCATCCACGGTATGGGTACCGCCCTGGCGCTGCCGTTGCTGGACGCGATGGTGCCAGCCTTGTCCGCCATGGCGCAGACGGCCGCCAGGCCGGTGCGCCGCCTGGGCTTTGTGTACATCCCCATGGGCGCGAACATTGCCGCGTGGACGCCCGGGATGGAGGGCCGGATCACCGATCTGTCCCCGACTCTGGCGCCGCTCACCCCGTTCCTGGATCAGGTCACGGTGGTGACGAATCTCGAGCTGAGGAACGCGTACACCACCGGCAATCATGCGACGGCGAACTGCACCTTCCTGAGCTGTGCGCAAGCGAAGCGCACCGAAGGCAGCGACTACCATCTGGGTACGACGGTCGATCAGATCGCCGCGAAGGAGATCGGCAGGGACACGCCCCTTCCGTCGCTCGAGCTCGGCACCGACTTGATCGCCCAGGTTGGCAACTGCGACAACGGTTTCGCGTGCGCGTACCAGAACAACCTGTCGTGGTCGTCCGCGACAACGCCGCTTCCCACCGAAGCCGACCCGCGCGTGGTCTTCGAACGCCTCTTCGGGGACGGCGGCAACCGGGAGCGGCGGCTCGCCGAGCTGCGCAGGAGCGGCAGCATCCTCGATTGGATGACGTCAGACATGGCTCGCCTGCGACGGGAGCTCGGCCCCGGCGACACGACGCGGTTGAACCAGTACCTCGACTCGGTTCGCGAAGTGGAGCGCCGCATCCAGAGAGCCGAGCAACAGAGTGAGGGCGCGGTGGCGTTCGATCTCAACCGCCCGACCACGGTGCCGGCGGTGTGGGAAGACCACGTGAAGCTGATGTTCGATTTGCAGGTGCTCGCACTGCAGACGGACATGACGCGGGTCATTACGTTCCAGCTCGCCCGCGAAACGAGCACCCGCGCCTATCCGCAGATTGGCGTCCCCGAGCCGCACCATCCCGTGTCGCACCACGCCGACGATCCGGAGAAGCTCGCCAAGCTGGCGAAGATCAACGGGCATCACGTCTCCTTGTTCGCGTACCTGGTCGAAAAGTTGAAGGCGACGCCCGACGGCGACGGCTCTCTGCTGGATCACTCGATGTACCTGCTTGGGAGCGGGATGGGCAATCCGAATGTCCACGATCACTCGAATCTGCCGATCGTCCTGGCAGGGGGTGGCGCCGGCAAGCTCAAGGGAGCGCGCCACATCAGGTACGCACAGCAGACGCCGTTGGCCAATCTCCATCTGACGCTGCTCGAGAAGGTCGGTGTCCGCCTCGAGACGTTTGTCGACAGCACCGGGAAGGTCGCGGAGATACTGGAACCGCT